>NZ_JAEMGT010000041.1:0-53763 GCF_017655185.1 Rahnella sp. ChDrAdgB13
GGCCGGATTTGAACCGACGACCTTCGGGTTATGAGCCCGACGAGCTACCAGGCTGCTCCACCCCGCGTCCGATGGAGGCGAACTATACTCCCCATGAGATTTCGTGCAACCCTTTTTTGAATTTATTCAAATAAAGCACCAAGTTGCTGGGTTTTTGTTCACAAAATCGTCGTTTGGGGGGCAATTTGGCTCAGTACACTTTTTTATACTGTGGCAATTCCTTTCTGATATTCCGTTTGTTATCGTTTCGCCAGTCATTTCCCTGAAAGTAAGAGAGCGCGGCAACAATGAAAGGACGTTGGAGTAAGTATCTGCTGAGTGGTCTGTTGATTGCAGTGTTGGCGGGCTGTTCCTCGCGGCCGACTGATCGGGGCCAGCAGTATAAGGATGGCCGTCTGGACAACGCGCTGGAATACGTGAATGAGCCGAACGCCACAGGAAAACCGGTCAACGCGCTGGATTATTCAAATCAGGTTGCTGCTGTACAAATCGCGTCTTCCTCTTTATATGGGAGAAATAACACGACGTTTCAGGCCGTGGAGCAATGGCTGCGCTCCGGGGCTGACACCCGTAACCTGAGCCAGTACGGCCTCAGCGCCTACCAGATGGAAGGTGCCGATAACTTTGGTAACGTGCAGCTGACTGGCTATTACACGCCCGTTGTGCAGGCGCGCTATACCCGTCAGGGCGAATTCCAGTATCCGCTATACCGGATGCCGCCAAAACGCGGTCGCCTGCCGGATCGCGCCTCTATTTACTCCGGTGCGCTAAGTGACAATTACGTGGTCGCCTGGACCAATTCCCTGATGGATAACTTCATGATGGAAGTGCAGGGCAGCGGTTATGTGGATTACGGTGACGGGCGTCCTTATATGTTCTTTGGTTATGCGGGCAAAAATGGTCACGCCTACCGCAGCATCGGCAAGGTACTTATCGACCGTGGCGAAGTAGCGCGCGAAAATATGTCGATGCAGGCCATTCGCCAGTGGGCTGACACTCACTCTGCGGCTGAAGTGCGTGAACTACTGGAACAAAACCCGTCATTTGTCTTCTTTAAACCTGAACCTTTCGCGCCGGTTCGCGGTGCCAGCGGTGTTCCGCTGATTGCCAAAGCCTCGGTGGCTTCCGACCGTTCGCTTATTCCGGCAGGCACCACGCTGCTGGCAGAAGTGCCTGAACTGAATGATAAGGGTAAGTTTACCGGTAAATATCATATGCGTCTGATGGTTGCGCTGGACGTCGGTGGTGCGATTAAAGGACAACATTTCGATATGTATCAGGGAATTGGTACGGATGCCGGGCATGCAGCAGGATTTTATAATCACTACGGGCGCGTCTGGGTGTTAAAATCAGCGCAGAACGGCAAACCGCTGTTCACCGCTTATTCACAATCAAATTAAGTTTTCAGACGCACTGAGGTTTTTCGTTCATGACAGCAACATACTCCGACGCTTATCAGCAACGCTTTGGCGGTACTGCTCGCCTTTATGGTCAGCAGGCGCTGGAGCTTTTCTCGCAGGCGCACGTCTGTGTGATCGGTATTGGCGGTGTCGGTTCCTGGGCGGCGGAAGCGCTGGCGAGAACCGGCATTGGCGCTATCACGCTGATTGATATGGATGATGTGTGCGTCACGAATACCAACCGGCAGATTCATGCATTACGGGAAAACGTCGGGCAGGCGAAGACTGAGATTATGGCGCAGCGTATTCTGGCGATTAATCCGGAGTGCAATGTGACCTGCATCGACGATTTCATTACACCCGACAATGTCGCTGAAATGCTCGACAGAGGTTTCAGCTACGTCATTGATGCTATCGACAGCGTGCGTCCGAAGGCGGCTTTGCTGGCGTACTGCCGCCGCTTTAAAATCCCTGTCGTCACAACGGGCGGTGCCGGTGGGCAGATTGATCCGACGCAAATCGCCGTCGTCGATCTGGCAAAAACCATTCAGGATCCGCTGGCGGCGAAACTGCGCGAACGCCTGAAAAATGATTTTAATGTCATGAAAAACAGCAAAGGGAAGCTGGGCATTGATTGTGTATTTTCGAGCGAGCCGCTGATGTACCCGCAGGCGGATGGATCGGTATGTACCTCACGCGTGACGGCGGAAGGGCCGAAACGTATGGATTGTGCTTCCGGATTTGGTGCGGCGACCATGGTTACCGCCACATTTGGTTTTGTCGCGGTTTCCCATGTCCTTAAAAAGATGATGGCGAAAGCTCAGCGTCAGGCTCAGGCGGCCTGACGGGCGAGGGCGGTTACGCCTTCTGCCAGCGCATTCAGCCCGCTGGAGCGGCTGGTGCTCAGTTGTTCGCGCAAACCTAATACGTCAAACAGCGCCAGCGGATCCCGCTTCAGGATTTCCGCTGGCGTTTTGCCTTCGACGGCCGTCAGTAATACGGCCAGCAACCCTTTCACGATCCGTCCTTCGCTGTCGCCATAGAAATGCATTGTTCCGTTTTCTGCCTTTTCGGCACCCAGCCAGACGCGGTTTTCGCAGCCTGATAATTCATTTTCAGGTGTTTTGAGCGAAACATCGAGCGGCGGCAGGGATTTCGCGAGCAGGATTAACTGGCGGTAGCGATCTTCCCACTGACGGAATGAAGCAAATTTTTCCGTCAGGGACGTTTCAGTGATTTCATGCCCGAAAGGGTGTGGGGCTAACATGGCTTTCCTCGGTGTAAATTAATCTGCTAACAGCGTCAGGGCGTATTTTACCGCCGCGACCAGCCGCGACACGTCGTTTTCGTTATTATACGGTGCAAATGAGGCACGCAATGTTCCGCTGATGCCCATCGCCTCCATTAACGGCTGCGCGCAATGCTGTCCTGCGCGAAGTGCGATCCCCTGTTCGGCCAGCAGTGTCACCAGATCGCTGTGGTGCACACCGGCGATATCAAAAGATAAAATCGATGAGTTTTGCGAACGGAAACTACGGAAACCTGCAAGTTCCGCAAGCTGTTGCTCTGCGAGCGTCGTGAGGTGCTGTGCATAAATTTCGGCGGCTGGCATATCGACAGTTTCCAGCCATTTCAGCGCCGCTGACAGGCCGATAACGCCTGCAATATTCGGCGTGCCAGCTTCGAAACGATGCGGAACGGTCTGAGGCGTAAAACCGGTCATCGATGCCTGTGTCAGCATTTTTCCGCCACCTTGCCACGGCTGCATATTTTCCAGCAGCGCCGTTTTGCCATAGAGCACGCCAATGCCTGTCGGGCCGTAGAGTTTGTGGCCGGAGAAAGCATAGAAATCAATGTCCAGAGCCTGCATGTCAGCCGGACAATGCACTGCGCCCTGCGCACCATCAATAAAGACCGGCGTTCCGTTGGCATGGGCAAGTTCGACAGCGCGTGCCAGATCCGGCACCCCTCCGGTGACATTCGACATCTGCCCCAATGCCAGCAGGCGGCTTTTGGAATTCAGAATGGTCGGAAGAGCGGAGATATCCGGCAAACCCTGCTCATCAACAGGCAGCGTGACGACGCGCGCCTGGCATTGTTGCGCCACAATCAGCCACGGGATCAGGTTTGCATGATGCTCCGCCTGGCTGACAATAATCTCATCGCCCGGTTGTAATTGCGGGCGCAGCCAGCCTTGCGAAACCAGATTGACGGACTCCGTCGTGCCGCGCGTCCAGACAATATCTTCTGAGCGGGGCGCATTAATCCACTGTGCAACCCGTGTTCTGGCCTGCTCATATTCTTCTGTCAGCATTTGCGCTGCGCGGTGCTGGCTGCGGTGAACCGTCGCGCCTTCCTGAGTATAAAAATTCAGGGTTGCGTCAATTACCGCCTGAGGCCGGAGCGCCGTCGCAGCGCCGTCGAGATAGCATTGCCCTTGTGACAGCGCGGGAAATTGTTGACGAAAATCAGCAGGTTTAAAGTCTTTCATACGAAATCAGATCCTTCGGCCTGAATGAAAAAGTACAGATTTATCTGTTACACAAGCCACTTATTCATTTTAGGAATGGTTACCTGGAAATTTATCAGAGGTTTGTTATGCTGAATTACGATGACTAGAAGCATTAGCCTGGGGTTTTCCCAGGATTTTAAAGCATTTTAATCTGCAAGGAGTCTATGATGAAGAAGATCGCCGCCGTAATTTCAGCCGCACTGCTGACAACAACACTTGCCGCCTGTTCAAGCAATTATGTGATGCACACCAACGATGGCCGGACCATTGTTGCTGAAGGCAAACCAAGCACCGACAGTGATACCGGTATGATCAGTTATACCGATGCGTATGGCAACAAGCAGCAGATCAATAAATCTGAAGTTAAAGAAATGGCAGAAGGGAACTGATCCCTCCGGTGAGACCCTGACGGGCACTCACTCAGATGCTTTATGGCAAAACCGGCCCCTCTTGCGACGTGGCCGGTTTTGTCACATTATGCGCAGCACAAAACGTGGCCTGCGGTGAAATTTGGGCAAAAAAAAGCACCGCAAATTGCGGTGCTGAAAAATCACTTTGGACAGACAGGGTAATGTACAGGAAGTGAAAAGTTTGTAGCATTCAAGCTACGTGTCCGGATTGCCAGACAATTGCAAACACAACATCACAACCACAAGCCAAAAGTATTTCAGCATCCTCATACCAATCTACTTTTCGTTCCGGCTCAGGAAGTGGCGCCACTATAGGTTTTTGCCTGTACATCCTCAACGGACAAATTATAATGTCTCGGATTAAAAAAACTAATATCAAAACCCACGGACAGGCGCTCCGCTTACCGGCGAATAAGAAGTATCCATTCTATGTCAAAACGTTTACCGCCTCTTAATTCTCTGCGGGTGTTTGATGCCGCAGCGCGCCACCTTAGTTTTACTAAAGCGGCTGAGGAATTGTTCGTCACACAGGCCGCCGTTAGCCACCAGATTAAGTCACTTGAGGACTTTTTAGGGCTAAAACTGTTTCGCCGGCGCAACCGGTCATTGTTACTGACCGAAGAAGGGCAGAGTTATTATCTGGATATCAAAGAAATATTCTCGGCTCTGAATGAGGCCACACGCAAACTTCAGGCGCGCAGCGCGAAAGGCGCGCTGACCGTCAGTTTACCGCCAAGCTTTGCGATTCAATGGCTGGTGCCGAGATTGTCTGGCTTTAACTCAGCTTATCCGGGCATTGATGTGCGTATTCAGGCTGTGGACCGCGAAGAGGACAAATTATCCGATGACGTGGACGTGGCGATTTTCCACGGGCGCGGCAACTGGCCGGGTCTGCGGGCAGAACGTTTATATGCCGAATATTTACTCCCGGTTTGTTCTCCGTCTTTGCTGATGAGTGATAATCCGCTGAAAGAACCGGCAGATTTGAGTCATCACACGTTATTGCACGATGCCTCGCGCCGTGACTGGCTGGCCTACACCAAACAGCTGGGATTGCAGCAGGTAAATGTTCAGCAGGGGCCAATTTTTAGCCACAGTGCGATGGTCGTTCAGGCGGCGGTTCACGGGCAGGGAATTGCGCTGGTGAATAATGTGATGGCGCAGACGGAAATTGAGGCCGGACGTCTCGTGTGTCCGTTCAGTGAAGTTTTAATCAGTAAAAATGCTTTTTATCTGGTTTGTCATGACAGTCAGGCAGAACTGGGTAAAATAGCCGCCTTTCGTCAGTGGATCCTCGCCCGCGCTGCCAGCGAGCAGGAAAAACTGCGTTTTCGTTTCGATCAGGCGTGATGCCTGAGTCTGGGGAAGGTTTTCCTGAACAGGCTGACAAAGCTGATAATTCGCGGCTTTATCAGCAAACAACGATAACAGGTAACGCATAATGACCAGTCGTTCAATGTTGATCTTTGCCGCGATCAGCGGTTTTGTTTATGTCGCTTTTGGCGCATTCGGTGCACACGTCCTGAGCCAGTCGCTCGGCGAGGCGGAAATGGCATGGATCCATACCGGCTTAACGTATCAAAGTATTCACACGCTGGCGGTGATGATTTTAGGTGTTGCGATGCAGCGCCAGCGTAATGTGTGGTTCTACTGGAGCAGCGCCTTTTTAGCGCTGGGAACCGTTTTATTCAGCGGCAGCCTTTATTGCCTGGCGCTGTCTCATCTCCGGTTATTCGTTTTTGTAACTCCGATTGGCGGTACCTTATTTCTGGTCGGTTGGATTTTGTTGTTGATCGGCGCACTGCGCCTGAAGAAAAAGGCCGAACGCCATGAATAAAGTTGCTCTCTACTGCCGTCAGGGTTTTGAAAAAGAATGCGCAGCAGAAATTACCGACAAAGCCGCGAAGATGGAAATCTTCGGTTTTGCCCGCGTAAAAGAAAACAGCGGTTATGTGCTGTTTGAATGTTATCAGCCGGATGACGCTGACCGTATTGCAAAAAATCTGCCTTTCCGCGAGCTGATTTTTGCCCGTCAGCTGATTGTCGTTGGCGAACTCCTGAAAGATTTACCGCCGGAGGATCGCGTTTCGCCGATCGTCGGTATGGTGCAGAACGTCATTACCAACGGTGGCGAACTGCGCGTTGAAGTGCCTGACACCAACGAAAGCAAAGAGCTGACCAAGTTCTGCCGTAAGCTGACTGTTCCGCTGCGTTCTGCGATGCGCGAGTGCCGCGTGTTGGGTAAGAAAGAAAATGCCCTGCGCCCGGTCGTTCACGTGTTCTTTATCGCGCCAGGTTGCTGCTATGTAGGCTATTCCTACAGCAATAACAATTCCCCGTTCTACATGGGTATTCCGCGCCTGAAGTTCCCGTCCGAAGCGCCGAGCCGTTCAACGCTGAAACTGGAAGAAGCGTTTCACGTGTTTATTCCGGCCGACGAGTGGGATGAGCGTCTGGCGAGCGGGATGTATGCGGTCGATCTGGGCGCGTGCCCGGGCGGCTGGACGTATCAGCTGACCCAGCGCAGCATGATGGTGACGGCGATTGATAACGGCCCTATGGCACCGAGCCTGATGGAAACCGGTCAGGTCATCCACTTACGTGAAGATGGTTTCCGCTACAAATCCACCAGTACCAAAAACTACTGGCTGGTTTGCGATATGGTAGAAAAACCGGCGAAAGTAGCCGCGCTGATGTGCGACTGGCTGGTGAACGGCTGGTGTCGCGAGGCGATTTTCAACCTGAAGTTGCCGATGAAGAAGCGTTATGAGGAAGTGTCTAACATTCTTGAACGCATTGATGAGCGCCTGAAGGAAAACGGCGTGAACGCGGAGATCTTTGCCAAGCAGCTTTATCATGACCGCGAAGAAGTGACCGTGCACATCCGCCGTTTCTGGTCGGCAATTGGTGGGCGTCGCGACGAGCGGGACCGCTGATACTTTCGAACATTCAGTCTGTTAATGAGGCGCTTCTCTTCGGAGAGCGCCTTTTTTAATGCAAAATTCAGGGTAAGCGCAGTTGCTGTAAATTGCCATCCAGCGCGATATCGGTTTGCAGCGTGGAAACCCGTTTACAGGCATAAGCCAGCTCGCGGTGTTCTTCCAGCTTTTTGCGCCATTTCTCCGGAACACCTTCCAGATTTTGGTAAAGCTCGTCCAGCGAACCGGTCTGCGTCAGCAATGTCACCGCTGTTTTCGGCCCAATTCCCGGCACACCCGGAATTTTACTGCTGCTGATCCCCGCCAGCCCCCAGTAATCGGTAAGCTGCTGCGGTAAAACGCCAAAGGTTTCGCGCACGAAAGGCATGTCCAGCCAGCGTTTCTGGAAGTAATCGCGGATTTGCACGTTCGGCGCCAGCAACTGGCAGTAACCTTTGTCCGTTGACACAATCGTGACCTGATGCCCGCCGGAAGAGACTTTTGCCGCCAGTGTGGCCGCCAGATCGTCCGCCTCATTTCCGGCGGAATGCCAGCAGGTGATGCCCATCGCGGTAAAACCCGCTTTCAGTTCCGGCATCTCCGCAAACAGGTTGTCCGGCATCGGGGAACGTCCGGCTTTGTAATCCGGCAGACACTGATGACGCCAGCTGTCGGCGCGATCGTCTTCATCGAAAACCGCAACGGCATGCGTCGCCTGTGTATGCTGAACGAGTTGTCTGGCGGCATTTTGGCAGGTGAGAAGACAAGGAGAACCCTGGACCGCGTGAATGCGGCGGATCAGGTTGAGGGCATCAATAATCAGCAGGTGTATTGCCATAAGCAGGTCATCAAAATCCATAAAATCAGAGCGACTTACGTCGCTCCGGGAACTGTTTCAGAAATGCAGCCTGAATGGTGTCAGGCGCAAATTTCATAACAGGGAATGTACGCGCTGCCCGGCAATTTCATGCGGTGCTGTGCGACAAAGCCCTGCAACAGACTGTCCATTTTTTTCATCAATGCCGGGTCGCCATGCAGCTTGAAACGCCCGTGCTTTTCGATAGCGTGAATACCGAATTCTTTCACGTTGCCGGCCACAATCCCGGAGAAGGCGCGACGCAGTGCGGCGGCCAGTTCCTGTGGTGGCTGGTTCGGATACAGATTCAGGTTCGCCATGTTTTCGTGATTTGGCTCAAACGGATGTTGCAGGTCCGGCGCAATACGAATTGACCAGTTGAAGCTGTAAGCATCCCCACTGTTTCGGCGGTTTTCTTTCACCAGCGGCATGGCGCGTTTCATCTGACGCGCGACTTCGGTCGGATCGTCAACGATGATGGTGTAGAACTTAGCGGCTTCTTCGCCCAGCGTGTCTTTGATAAAGGCATCCAGAACGAGGAAGTAATCCGCGCTTTCTTTCGGCCCGGTCAGGATCAGTGGCAGAACCTGATCGCTGTTTTCCGGATCCATCAAAATACCCAGCAGATACAACAGTTCTTCCGCCGTGCCTACGCCGCCCGGGAAGATAATGATCCCGTGAGCGATACGCACGAAAGCTTCCAGCCGTTTTTCGATATCCGGCATAATGATCAGTTCATTGACCAGCGGATTCGGTGGCTCAGCCGCGATGATAGAAGGCTCGGTCATCCCGATAAAACGACCGGCTTTATAACGCTGCTGCGCGTGGCCGACGGCCGCACCTTTCATCGGTGCTTCCATCGCACCCGGACCACAGCCGGTACAAATGTTCAGTTCACGCAAGCCCAGCTGGCTGCCGACGTTGCGGGCATACTGGTATTCGTTTTCATTAATTGAATGACCGCCCCAGCACACCACCATGTTCGGATCTTCATCCAGATGGAGCGCGCGGGCGTTGCGTAAAATAGAGAACACCATGTTGGTGAGATGGGCTGAATTCCCGCTGTTGAAATTCTCAAAGCGCGAATTGCTGGAAATCTGGGCATTAACGAACAGGATGTCGCGCAGGACGGCGAACAGGTTAGCCTGCAATGAACGGATTATCCGGCCGTCGACGAAGGCATCTTCCGGTGGATTAACCAGTTCAAGTTTCACGCCGCGCTCTCTGCGCAGCACGTTGATATCAAAACTTTCGAAACGTTCGAGGAGTTCTTTACTGCTGTCAGTCTGACTGCCGCTGTTGAGAACGGCCAGTGAACAGTTGCGGAAAAGACGGTATAAGTCGCTGCTCGCGGTTCGCTTGAGCATGTCGACTTCCAACTGCGACAACAAATCCATTGAGCCCAACGGGCTGATATGTGTAATCAAAGTTGCTCCTTGACACCAAATGGTGCTGTGAATGTTTCTGCTGAGTCCCGCTACGCATGATTTTTCGGATCACGTTTTTTGCGTCGCATCGCGGAAGACAAACAAAAACACTAGCCTGATAGCAAAGAGAACGCCGGATACGCTGTCCCCGGAATCTCTCTCTGAATTAACAGTAACCTTGTCATCAGGCTTTTACCAATGCTGACAGAGCGTTAGCTCAGTTCTTGAGCAATGCCCCGCATTATTGTCTGACAAGCCTCGCCGTTGCAGGTTCAAACGGGAAGTTAGATCTCCACGGATTGATATCCAGACCGCCGCGTCGGGTATAGCGGGCGTAGACGGCCAGCTTTTCTGGCTGACAGAAACGCAGGATGTCATTAAAGATGCGTTCGACGCATTGTTCATGGAATTCATTGTGATGGCGGAATGAAACCAGGTAGCGCAGCAGCGCTTCGCGATCAATTTTCGGGCCGCGATACTGGATTTGCACGGAGCCCCAGTCTGGCTGATGGGTGATCAGGCAGTTAGATTTCAGCAGGTGGCTGACCAGCGATTCTTCGACAATTTCTTCACCGGCGGATTCAGCAAGGTAGTCCGTGCTGAATTCATAGCTGTCGATTTCAATGTCCTGGTCGTCAATGCAGATACCTGCAAAGTGTCCGACCGGCGAGCCTTCGATGTCGGACAAACGGCTGACGGTGACGGTGACGTCGCCCTGAGCACAGGCGCCTAAATCCCGCGTTAAAGTTTCCTGTACCGCCTGCCAGTCCGGGAACACGGTCTGGTTGAAGCTGTTGAGGTAGAGCTTAAAGCTTTTGGACTCGATCAGATTCTGGCTGTCGGCTTTCAGGCTGATTTCACCGACGGCCACCTGTGGCAACCCTTTGGCGTTGAGCCACGACAGTTCGTACAGCGTCCAGATATCCGCGCCCTGGAACGGCAGGTTGTCAGGGAACAGGCCCAGCGGTTCGCGGTTCATGCTGCGTGGAACCGCCTGTAATAAAGAAGCGTCGTAGTGATCGACGTAAGCCGTGCTTTTGCCCAGCGTCAGTTGCGCCAGTGCGGGGTTATCCTGATAAGAGGACATGCTGTCACCTTGCTTAGAGATAGGTACAATAGGGAATAGCCACCAGTTTAACCCAGCCTTACCGGAAGATGAGAGAATTATGGAGTCTGAAGTATCTGTAGCATTGCGTGAATTTACTCAGCG
The DNA here is from genome assembly GCF_017655185.1 of Rahnella sp. ChDrAdgB13. Lineage (NCBI taxonomy): Bacteria > Pseudomonadati > Pseudomonadota > Gammaproteobacteria > Enterobacterales > Yersiniaceae > Rahnella > Rahnella sp. ChDrAdgB13. The sequence continues at coordinate 10,734 of NZ_JAEMGT010000041.1, forward strand.
TTATGTCGATGTCTGGCAGCAGGAGACAGGTATGCCGCCGTCCAGCGAAGCGCTGTTCGGCGTCGATTCCCCTTGTGTGGTGAAAACCGATGATGACGTTGTTTACTGGCTGACTCAGGTTTTCAGCCCGGCGGCCACGCTGGAAAATGTGGAACGTGCGATGGAATTGCAGTTGCGACCGGAAGCACACGCGTTTTACACCACGCAGTTCGCTGGTGATATGACGGCCAGCTGGCAGGGTAATGCGATGACCCTGCTTCAGGTCTGGAGCCCTGAAGATTTTACCCGTTTGCAGGAGAATCTGATTGGCCATCTGGTGACACAAAAACGCCTGAAACTGACGCCGACGGTTTTTCTGGCCACCACGGATTCCGAGCTGGATATGGTTTCTTTGTGCAATGTGACCGGAAATGTTGTTCTGGAACAGTTCGGCAGCAAAAAAAGAACGATACTCTCGCCTTCGCTGCCAGAATTCCTTACAATGCTGACCGCTGTTTACCCCGCCTGATGTTGTTCTGAACCCCCCATTCCCGCAGAGCTCAAATGGCTCACAAGCGTGTGAGAGATCTCTCACAAAGACTGTAAGAGATCTCGCTAATTTGACTTAATTACTCTCCCTCTTTATTTAATAAACTCTTTTATTTCAAATGGATAATGTTTTCTCCACCTGTAAGACGGCTCACATTCCCTGGTTTTGGCTTACACACTGTCTTGCTCCCAAGGTCGAAATCGACGATTCTAGTCGTGCACCAAGGAAGCATGAAACAGAACATCAGGATGATGGCTGATTCATAAAGCAGGGGACGGCTCAGGAAGAGTCAGGACGGCATCGGATTATGCCAGGATGTTTCAGGACGAAACCAGGGACACCTCCAGGACGGAGAAGAGAGCTCACAAAGGAAGCTGAGCGGGTCACAGATGACCAAGGGATTATAGTCAGGATGACTTAGGATAGCCCGTCAGGATGAAAGTAGGACGATGCGAAGGACAGCCGGTTAGGATAACCGCAGGAAAAGTTTTCAAGGATTGAGCAGGGAGCACTAATGTAGCTGGATTGCTATAAAACGAACCGGGGGCACTGTGAAAACAGTGCCCCCAACTTTTTGTTTTTCCGCTACAAATTCATGCGCTTTAAACCCACGCGTTATAAGACGCTACTGATTGAACAGGAGCATCTGTTCTTGTCAGCCAATCGCACCCAGCACGTCATCCTGCCCTTGCTTTTTAGGCAGCAGGAAAAGCGTGGCGAAAATATCCAGCAGGTAAATGGCGGCCAACAGGCTAATGGCGGCGGTAAAGGAAACCTGCGAAACCAGCAGGCCGATCACCAGCGGGCCAAAACCGCCCACACCGCGCCCCAGATTGAACAGCAAATTCTGTGCCGTCGCCCTGACGCGTACCGGATACAAATCAGAAATCAGTCCGCCGTAGCCGCCAATCATCCCGTTCACGAACATGCCCATCACCGCGCCGGCAAACAGCATCAGCGTCGGGTCAGAAAGCTGCGCGTAACACACTACCATGATGACCGCGCCAATCTGATAAATCAGGAAGATTTTCCAGCGCGGGAAACGGTCCGACAATACGCCGAACAGCCAGATCCCAAACGTCATCCCCACCACCGTTACCGCAGTCCATAAACCGGATTTTGTCAGGGAGAAACCGAAGTTTTTCGACAGATAGCTGGGCATCCAGATCATCAGCCCGTAATAGCCAAAATTCTGCACGGAGCAGAGGATCAGAATGCCGAGGCTGGCTTTGGTGGTGGCTTTATCACGAAACAATAATCTGATGCGGCTCAGCAGCGACCCCTGGTTATCAGTGGCCGTGTTTTTGACGAAGGCTTCTGGTTCGCCCATTGTGCGGCGGATCAGGAAAGAAGTCAGCGCCGGTAGCAGGCCTACAAGGAACATCCCGCGCCAGCCGATAATGCCGAGCAACATCGGTGTCAGGAAGGCGGCAAGTAACACGCCCAACTGCCAGCCCATCCCGACATACGCCGATGCGCGGTTACGTTTTTCAACCGGCCACGCCTCGGCAATTAACGCCATACCAATACCAAATTCGCCGCCCAGGCCCACGCCTGCCAGCGTGCGGTAAATGAGCAAATCCCAGTAACCTTGTGCAAAAGCGCACAGGCCGGTGAAGACGGAGAACATCAGAATGGTAAACGTCAGAACGCGGATTCGGCCAAAGCGGTCACTTATCGGGCCGAAAATGACGCCGCCGAGAACGGCACCAATCAGCGTCCAGGTGACCAGCGAGCCACTTTGTGATGATGTTAACCCGAATTCACTGGCGATGGCGGGCAGCATGAAACCAAGGATCAATAAATCGAAGCCGTCCATGGCGTAACCCGTGACGGAAGCCAGCATGGCTTTGGCTGGCGTAGCGTGTGTTTTTTGCGGATGTTGTGAGGACATGTTGACACATCTGTGAAGAAAAAAGTGGCGGTAGTTTGCCCGTATCGGGCTTTTACCGCCACCATGAAAAACTTATAGATTGATTGATAATTTGGATACGATGCAGAAGGTTGGGGCATCCGGCCTTCAATGTTATGCTTTGCGCCCCCGGCAGAAGCTGCCCGGGCCATGAACGAAGAGAGTAACCATGAATACAGAAAAACAGGTTCGCGAGATTTTAGAAGATATCGAACAGGCGATGCGCAACGATAAGCTATGGCATGCCACGCCGCCGGAACCAGAAGCTTTTGAAAGCAAAGAGCCGTTTTCGGTGGATACCATGTCCGCCGATCAGTGGTTGCAATGGGTTTTGATCCCACGCATGTACGCGTTGCTGGCTGCTGAAGCCCCGCTGCCTAGCCGTTTTGCCATCACCCCCTATTTTGAAGAAGCGATGCCTGAAGCAGCTCTGTTGCTGAACCAGCTGCAACGCCTCGACGACTTGCTCAATATAGAAGACTAACATGCTGGAAATTTTGTATCAGGACGAACATCTGGTCGCAGTGAATAAACCTGCGGGTATGCTGGTTCATCGCAGTTGGCTGGACCGACATGAAACAGTGTTTGTGATGCAAACATTACGCGATCAGATTGGTCAGCATGTTTTTACCGTTCATCGTCTGGATAAGCCGACGTCGGGCGTTTTGCTGCTGGCGCTGTCGAGCGATGTGGCGCGGCTATTGTCTCAGCAGTTTGAAAATCAGCAGATGAGCAAGGTGTACCACGCCGTGGTTCGCGGCTATGTCACTGAAGACGGAACGCTTGATTACGCGCTGACAGAAGAGCTGGATAAAATTGCCGATAAGTTTACGAATCCTGATAAAGCGCCGCAACCCGCAGTGACCCATTACCGTTCGCTCGCGCAGGTAGAAATGCCGGTCGCCGTCGGGCGTTACAATACAGCCCGATACAGTCTGGTGGAACTCATGCCGGAAACCGGTCGCAAGCATCAGCTTCGCCGTCATATGTCGCATTTACGTCATCCGATCATCGGCGACAGCGCACACGGCGATTTAAAGCAGAATCGCGGTATGACCGAGCATTTCGGCTGTTCCGGTTTGATGCTCCATGCCAGCCATATGCAGCTGCCACATCCGGTGACGGGTGAGTTGCTCAGCTTGCAGGCTCGCTGGGATCATCGCTGGCAAAATGTCGTGACGCAGTTCGGCTGGCAGGGAAAAGTCCCCGGGCTTGAAAGGGTTGAGTTTGACCCCGCTTACGGTCAGGATAGTGCACAAATTTAAGACGTTAAGATCATACAGGAGTGAAGCTCATGGCTGAAGTCGGAATTTTTGTCGGGACGGTTTACGGCAATGCGTTACTGGTAGCGGAAGAAGCGGAAACCGTGCTCAAAAGCCAGGGGCATGACGTCAAACTGTTTGAAGAAGGCACACTGGAAGCCTGGCAGTATTACCGCCATCATTTTGTGCTGGTGGTGACGTCGACGACCGGTCAGGGCGATTTGCCCGACAGCATCGCGCCGCTTTATGCCGCGATTCGAGATACCGTCGGTTATCAGCCAGAGCTTCGTTATGGCATGATTGCGCTGGGCGACAGCAGCTACGATCATTTCTGTGGCGGCGGTCATAAGCTGGATGATTTATTGCAAGAGCAGGGCGCTTCCCGGATTGGCGAAATGCTGGAAGTTGACGCGATGGAAACGGCTGAGCCGGAAACCGTGGCAATTCCGTGGGCCGAAAAATGGGGCCAGCTGCTGAAATAAGTTATTGCTGAAAATAAGTCAGTCAGGCGCAGCGCAAGGTAATAAAAAAGGTCAGGTTTAAAACCTGACCTTTTTGCTTTATGGCGGTTTGGATTGTGATTAATCAGCGGCCGTTAGTTAGTTTTTCCAGATCGGATTCAATCTCAGAAATTTTATTTGCCACAACGGATTCAAGGTGACGAAGGTCATCAAGAATTTTACGTTTCAGATCCACTTCGACCTGATCGCGCTGACAGATTTGATCCAGCTCATCAATGACATAACGCAGATTCGGGCTGATTTCATGAATTTCTTTATATCCCTGACCCGCATTATCGGCCACGATCGTTTTGCGCTGACGTGGGTATTTGAATTTCACGCTTTTAGCAAAAAATTCGCCTTTGTCTCTGCGGAAATAGATCTTCAGAATATCGTTATTGGCCTCCTGACGCAGGCTGTAACGATCAATATCGTCGGGATTATTAATGCCCAGGCTTTTCAGATTGTCATACATAGCGCCACCTTCGTTTAGGAGAATATCTGTTGATCATAATGAACCAAACAGCGGTCCGAATCGTTGACTGATGACACAATTCGCCATCTGCAAGATAAAAAAATAGCGGGTAATCTTTTTGAATTACCCGCTATTTAATTTTACTCGATGGTGCGCAGCAACTCATTCAGGCCTGTTTTGCCCAGAGTTTTCGCATCCACTTTCTTCACGATAACGGCGCAGTACAGGCTGTATTTACCGTCTTTAGAAGGCAGGTTGCCGGAAACCACGACGGAACCTGCAGGTACGCGGCCGTAGAATACTTCGCCGGTTTCACGGTCGTAAATTTTGGTGCTCTGGCCGATGTAAACGCCCATGGAAATCACAGAGCCTTCTTCAACAATCACGCCTTCAACGATTTCTGAACGCGCGCCGATGAAGCAGTTGTCTTCGATGATGGTCGGGTTAGCCTGAAGTGGCTCCAGAACGCCACCGATGCCAACGCCGCCGGACAGGTGAACGTTTTTGCCGATCTGCGCGCAAGAACCGACAGTCGCCCAGGTATCAACCATGGTGCCTTCATCAACGTATGCGCCGATGTTGACGTAAGAAGGCATCAGTACCGTGTTACGGGCGATGAACGCGCCTTTACGGACTGCCGCCGGTGGCACTACGCGGAAACCTTCACGCTGGAAACGGGCTTCGTCGTAGTCTGCGAATTTCATCGGGACTTTGTCGAAGTAACGGCTTTCGCCACCTTCCATAACCTGGTTGTCGTTGATTCTGAAGGACAGCAGCACCGCTTTCTTCAGCCACTGATGCGTTACCCATTCGCCATCAATCTTCTCGGCAACGCGCAATTCGCCGCTGTCGATTTTGTTGATGACCTGGTTCACGGCGTCGCGCGTTACGCTGTCAACGTTTGCCGGGGTGATGTCCGCACGGCGTTCGAAGGCTTGTTCAATAACGGTTTGTAGTTGCTGCATCCTGTTCTCTTTCCTGAATTGGTTTTAAAAGATAATGGTACTTGTATCACATTTTATCGCCCGGGTTGAGTGCCTCGGTTAATCGGCGTGTGATTTCCTTGCGAGTTTGTTTATCCAGCGCGCGGCGCTCGCCATTGGCCAGAATAAATAAGTCTTCTACGCGCTCGCCGATGGTCGAAATCCTTGCGCCATGTAACGAAAGCCCCAGATCCGAGAAGACTTCGCCGACGCGTGCCAGCAGACCCGGCTGATCGAGCGCGACCAGTTCCATATACGTCCTGCGGTCGGTATGTGTCGGCAGGAAGCTGACTTCGGTCTGCACGCTGAAATGGCGCAGTTTCGGTGACGGACGTCGCGCACGCGGCGGCTGATAAGCCTGCGTCATCGATTGTTCCAGCGCATAACGGATGGCTTCGTGCCGGTCCTGCGCCAGCGGGCTGCCGTCCGGTTCCAGCACGATAAAGGTGTCCATCGCCATGCCGTCGCGGTTAGTGAAAATCTGGGCGTCGTGGATGCTCAGGTTACGTCTGTCCAGCTCACCGGCTACCGTGGCGAACAGATACGGGCGGTCAGCGCTCCAGATGAATATCTCTGTGCCGCCACGCGTGGCCTGACGGCTGACTAACACCAGAGGTTTGGAAGAGTCATGCTCAAGCAAATGTCTGGCGTGCCACGCGAGCTGATTCGGTGAATGGCGAAGGAAGTAATCGGCGCGGCAGCGGCTCCAGATACGGTGCAGCGCTTCCTCATCGATATTATCCATACGCAGCAACGCCAGCGCCTGCAAGCGGTGATGACGCACGCGCTCGCGCAGATCCGGTGTATTTTGCATGCCGCGGCGCAGCTGTTTTTCGGTGGCGAAATACAGCTCGCGTATCAGGCTCTGTTTCCAGCTGTTCCACAGCGTTTCGTTGGTCGCGCAGATATCGGCAACCGTCAGGCTGACCAGATAACGCAGACGCACCTCGCTCTGCATCTCGGCGGCGAATTGCTGGATTTCATTGGGATCCTGAATATCGCGGCGCTGCGCGGTGACTGACATCAGCAGATGGCAGCGCACCAGCCACGAGACGAGTTGTGTTTCGCGCGAGTTCAGGCCGTGAAGTTCGGCAAACTCCAGCACGTCCTGTGCGCCGAGAATGGAATGGTCGCCGCCGCGTCCTTTGGCGATATCGTGGAAGAGGGCAGCGATCAGCAGCAATTCAGGCTGCGGCAGGCGCGGATACAATTCCACGCACAACGGATGTTTTGGCCGCGTTTCTTCATGGGCGAAGCTTTCTAATTTTTGCAGAACGCGAATGGTGTGTTCATCAACTGTATAGGCGTGGAAAAGGTCAAACTGCATCTGTCCGACGATTTGCCCCCACTGCGGCATATAAGCCCAGAGAACGCTGTGGCGATGCATTGGCACCAGCGCTCGCGAGACGGCGCCGGGGTGGCGCAGAATCGACATAAAGGTTTCACGCGCCTGCGGGATCATGCACAACGGTTCTTTCAGATGACGGCGTGCATGGCGTAGCAAACGTACCGTGGTGGAGTAAATGCCTTTGATTTCTCGATGGCGAACCATCAACTGAAACATGCTGATGATGGTTTCCGGGCGGTGCTCAAACAGTGATTCATCACGCAGATCGATGAGGTCACCGCGCAGCTGGAAATTCTCATCCAGCGGACGGGGTTTTTCATTCGGCCCGATGGCCAGAATCGCCTCATCAAACAGCTGCAATAACATCTGATTCAGTTCGCCAACCCGGCGGGTCATACGGTAGAAATCTTTCATCATGCGTTCGACGGGCTGATTGCCTTCGCCCTGATATTGTAACAGTTGCGCCACGCTTTGCTGTCTGTCGAAGAGCAGGCGGTTATCGTAACGTGGCAGCACCAGATGCAGCGCAAAACGGATGCGCCACAGGAAGCTCTGGCATTCAAGCAGTTCGTTGCGTTCGGCTTTCGTCAGGAAGCCAAACGCGACCATTTCATCGAGCGATGTGGCCCCGAAGTGGCGGCGGGCGACCCACAATATGGTGTGGATATCACGCAGGCCGCCGGGGCTGCTTTTGATGTCGGGTTCCAGGCCGTAGCTGGTGCCGTGATAGCGCTGGTGACGCTCTTTTTGCTCGGTAATTTTGGCACGGAAGAAATTTGGCGAAGGCCAGAAACCGTCACTGAAAATGTGTTTTTGCATGTTGAGGAACAAGGCGACATCGCCGCAAATCAGGCGGGATTCGATCAGATTGGTCGCGACCGTTAAATCGGCCAGCCCTTCCAGCAGACATTCCTCCAGCGTACGCACGCTGTGACCGACTTCCAGCTTCAGATCCCACAACAGGGTAATCAGCTCGCCAATGCGCTGCGCCTGCTCATCGTTGAGGCGCTTCTGGCTGAGTACCAGCACGTCGATATCAGACAGCGGATGCAATTCGCCGCGGCCGTAACCACCGACGGCCACCATTGCGGTTTCCGGGATATTGTCAAAGCCGTAAAACGTCCACAGGCGTTGCAGCAACTGGTCAATATAATGCGTGCGTGCATCGACCAGTTCTTCGGCGCGCTGTCCCGCATTGAAAGCTTCTGCCAGCCAGACCTGAAACTGTTCCATGTGTTGCTTGAGGCTCTGACGGTTTAAGTCGTCATCCGGGTAGGCGGAAGGGGAAACAGGCTGTGGCGGGAAAGCGCGGGTGAGTTCCTGCGTCGTTTGCGGCAGCAGGCTCTTTTCAGCAGAGAAATTTTCAATCATAGATGCGCAGCCTATTCCTACACGTTAAGGATAAAAAAACCGGCTTTCGCCGGTTTGATTGACAGATTTAACCCCTCTGCGCCGAGCGGGGAACTGTTAGTCGTGCGTCAGGATAGCCGGGATGGTGTCATCCTTACGCAGCGTCATAATTTCACAACCGTTATCTGTCACCACAATAGTATGCTCGTACTGAGCCGACAAGCTGCGATCTTTAGTTTTTACTGTCCAGCCGTCTTTCATGGTGCGGATACGGTAATCACCGGCATTGACCATCGGTTCAACGGTGAAAGCCATACCGGCCTGTAACACAACGCCACCGTCATCCGCATCGTAATGCAGAACCTGAGGTTCTTCGTGGAAACCTTCGCCGATGCCGTGACCGCAATATTCGCGCACCACGGAGAATTTCTCCGCTTCCACGAATTTTTGGATCTCTTTACCCAGCGTGCGCAGGCGGATGCCCGGCTTGATCATGCGCAGAGCAATGTACAGGCTTTCCTGCGTGATACGGCAAAGACGTTCGCCAAGAATGGTCGGTTTGCCTGCGATGAACATCTTAGAGGTATCGCCGTGGAAACCGTCTTTAATCACGGTAACGTCGATATTGACGATGTCGCCATCTTTAAGGATTTTGTCTTCGCTCGGGATACCGTGGCAGACCACTTCGTTGATAGAGATGCACACCGATTTCGGGAAGCCGTGGTAATCCAGGCAGGCAGAAATGGCGTGTTGTTTGTTGACGATGTGATCGGAACAAATTCGGTCGAGCTCGCCGGTGCTGACGCCCGGTTTAACGTAAGGCTCAATGATTTCCAGCACTTCCGCAGCCAGACGGCCAGCGACGCGCATTTTTTCGATATCTTCCGGGGTTTTGATTGAAATTGCCATGAGTAATCCTGCAGGTTCTGTACATCGGGTGTGCTTTATTTCTGCACCGATGTCGTCAATAATTAGCTGTGGCTTATGGTATCAGCCCTGATATTACCTGCCAAACTATCATTTTCCGGGAAGTCATCCGGTGAACAAAAGTTGCTGCCGGGTCGTTATTTATGGTATAAAGCGCGCCGGCAATCCGCTCTGAGTCTTAACGACGCTGAGGGATTAAAGCCAAAATCACTCATTGTGTACTTATTAACGTAAGTAATAACACACACGTATCGACACATTCGCCGGGGTGCTCTGGGAATTCGTTCTGCAGGGTCGGTGTTATGGGATACGTGGAGGCATAACCCCAACTACTTAATAGAGGTTTTATCATGGCAACTGTTTCCATGCGCGACATGCTCCAGGCTGGTGTTCACTTCGGTCACCAAACCCGTTACTGGAACCCGAAAATGAAGCCATTCATCTTCGGCGCACGTAACAAGGTTCACATCATCAACCTGGAAAAAACTGTTCCAATGTTCAACGAAGCTCTGGCTGAGTTGCAGAAGATTTCTGCCCGTAAAGGCAAAATCCTGTTCGTTGGTACTAAACGCGCAGCAAGCGAAGCGGTAAAAGAAGCTGCACACAACTGCGACCAGTTCTTCGTGAACCATCGCTGGTTGGGCGGCATGCTGACTAACTGGAAAACTGTTCGTCAGTCCATCAAACGTTTGAAAGATCTGGAAGTTCAGTCTCAGGACGGTACTTTCGAGAAGCTGACCAAGAAAGAGGCGCTGATGCGTACTCGCGAATTGGCTAAGCTGGAAAACAGCCTGGGTGGTATCAAGGATATGGGTGGTCTTCCTGATGCTCTGTTCGTTGTCGACGCTGATCACGAACACATTGCAATCAAAGAAGCTAACAACTTGGGTATCCCGGTATTCTCCATTGTTGATACCAACTCCGATCCGGATGGCGTTGACTTTGTTATCCCAGGTAACGATGACGCAATCCGTGCAGTAAATCTGTACCTGAGCGCTGTTGCTGCTACTGTCCGTGAAGGCCGTTCGCAAGATCTGGCTGTTCAGGCAGAAGAAAGCTTCGTAGAAGCTGAATAATAAGGCAAGCTCAGCAGAGCCCTTATTAACCAGGTATTGAAATATGTTGGTTAGGGGGCCTTTATTGGCCCCCTTTGCTTATCTTAAATGCGAGAAATATCTCACCGCAAAAAGCCTTTTTGCACTGAGATAATCGAGGAAAATACAATGGCTGATATTACCGCTGCCCTAGTAAAAGAACTGCGCGAACGTACTGGCGCTGGCATGATGGATTGTAAGAAAGCTCTGGTTGAAGCTAACGGCGACATCGAGCTGGCAATTGAAAATATGCGTAAATCTGGCGCGATCAAAGCGGCGAAAAAAGCAGGCAACGTAGCTGCTGACGGCGTGATCAAAACCAAAATCGAAGGCAACTACGGTGTGATTCTGGAAGTTAACTGCCAGACTGACTTCGTTGCTAAAGATGGTGGTTTCCAGGCTTTCGCTGACAAAGTATTGGACGCTGCGGTTGCAGGCAAAATCACCGACGTTGAAGTGCTGAAAGCACAATTCGAAGAAGAGCGTGTTGCTCTGGTCGCAAAAATCGGTGAAAACATCAACATTCGTCGCGTTTCTTCCCTGGAAGGCGAAGTGTTGGGTAGCTACCTGCACGGCGCACGTATCGGTGTTCTGATCGCAGCTAAAGGCGCTGACGAAGATCTGGTTAAACAAATCGCTATGCACGTTGCTGCAAGCAAGCCTGAATTTGTTAAACCAGAAGACGTGTCTGCTGAAGTTGTTGAAAAAGAGTACCAAGTACAGCTGGACATCGCTATGCAGTCTGGCAAGCCTAAAGAAATCGCAGAGAAAATGGTTGAAGGCCGCATGAAGAAATTCACCGGCGAAGTTTCTCTGACTGGTCAGCCTTTCGTAATCGACCCAAGCAAAACTGTGGGCCAGGTTCTGAAAGAGCACAACGCTGACGTTGTTAACTTCATCCGCTTCGAAGTGGGCGAAGGTATCGTGAAAGTTGAGACTGACTTTGCTGCTGAAGTTGCAGCGATGACTAAACAGTCTTAATCAGTATCTGATACACCTAAAATGGAACCGCTGCGAAAGGGCGGTTCCGTTTTATCCAGCCCCAAATTCCCATTACATTGTGCGTGTGGCCATTCAGACAGCGCTATGATGTAAAGACCGACTATCCATTAAGACACATTGCTTCTAGGACAGACACCATGGCTACCAATGCGAAACCCGTTTATCAGCGTATCCTGCTCAAACTCAGTGGCGAAGCCCTGCAGGGCAGTGAAGGTTTTGGTATCGACGCGAGTGTATTAGATCGTATGGCTCAGGAAGTGAAAGAGCTGGTCGAACTCGGCATTCAGGTAGGCGTTGTGATCGGCGGCGGTAACTTGTTCCGCGGTGCGGGTCTGGCGCAGGCTGGCATGAATCGTGTTGTAGGCGACCATATGGGTATGCTGGCGACTGTCATGAATGGTCTGGCGATGCGTGACGCGTTACACCGTGCTTATGTTAACGCACGTTTGATGTCCGCAATCCCTTTGAACGGTGTTTGTGATAATTACAGCTGGGCTGAAGCGATCAGCCTGTTGCGTCATAACCGCGTGGTGATTTTCTCCGCCGGTACCGGCAATCCTTTCTTTACCACCGACTCAGCAGCGTGCCTGCGTGGTATCGAAATCGAAGCCGATGTGGTATTAAAAGCCACCAAAGTCGACGGTGTTTATTCCGCCGACCCGGTGAAAAATCCGGAAGCGACATTGTACGAAAAATTGACCTATCAGGAAGTGCTGGAACAGGAATTGAAAGTGATGGATCTGGCGGCGTTTACACTGGCCCGCGATCACAATCTGCCAATTCGTGTTTTCAACATGAACAAACCGGGCGCACTGCGTCGAGTGGTGATGGGTGAAAATGAAGGGACGCTGATTTCTAACGCGGAGTGATCCTTCACAATTGAACATACCGTTCAGCCAGCCTGTGCTGGCATAAGTATTCACGGACTATACTGATGTTATGGTCTGCCAGGTAACCAGCTTTCAAGGGTTCACAACGTGATTAACGAAATCAAAAAAGACGCTGAAATCCGTATGGATAAATGCGTTGAAGCATTCAAAACACATATCAGCAAAATCCGTACCGGTCGTGCTTCTCCAGGCATCCTGGATGGCATCATGGTCGATTACTATGGTTCATCTACACCACTGCGCCAGCTGGCTCAGGTAACGGTTGAAGATTCCCGTACTTTGGCTATTTCCGTATTTGACCGCTCTATCAGCGCGGCTGTGGAAAAAGCGATCATGACATCTGATTTGGGTCTGAACCCATCTTCTGCGGGAGCGACCATCCGCGTTCCATTGCCAGCACTGACTGAAGAGCGTCGTAAAGACCTGATCAAAGTTGTTCGTGGCGAAGCAGAGCAGGGCCGTGTTTCTGTGCGTAACGTCCGCCGCGACGCTAACGACAAAACCAAAGCACTGCTGAAAGATAAAGAAATCAGCGAAGATGAAGATCGCCGTTCTCAGGACGATATTCAGAAACTGACTGACATTTTCATCAAGAAAATCGACGTTGCGTTAGCTGAAAAAGAAACTGAGCTCATGGATTTCTAATCCGGCTTATGTCTCTCACAAAGCGCCGCAATTGCGGCGCTTTGTTTTTAAGTGGCCTCCAATTCTTTTATCTGTCTGCACAATCTCATGGACAAGCCCGATAAGAGGTTTCAGACTGTGCACTTTCCGAATTTACGAGCGTTATCCCGGGCATTTTCATGAAACAAATGACTATTCTTGGTTCGACAGGATCTGTCGGCACCAGCACGCTTTCCGTTGTCCGGTCTAACCCTGACGCGTTCTCTGTTAAGGCTCTGGTTGCGGGCCGCAATGTCGACGTTATGGCCCAGCAATGTCTGGAGTTTCGTCCGGCCTATGCGTCGATGGCGGATGAGTCTTCTACGCGCAAATTGCGGGCAATCTTGTCGGAACAGGGAATCCACACTGAAGTCCTGTCTGGCCCGGATGCGGCAATCGAACTGGCGGCGCTGGATGATGTCGATCAGGTGATGTCTGCCATTGTCGGCGCTGCGGGGCTGTTACCGACGTTGTCTGCCGTTCATGCGGGCAAACAAGTTCTTCTGGCAAATAAAGAATCCCTGGTGACCTGCGGCCGCATTTTCATGGATGCCGTGCGTCAGAGTCAGTCTCAGCTTTTGCCTATCGACAGCGAACATAATGCGATTTTCCAGAGTTTGCCTGAATCCGTTCAGAGACAACTGGGCTATGCTTCACTCGAGGAACACGGGATTTCGCGCATTGTACTGACCGGTTCCGGCGGACCATTCCGCGAATTACCTTTAGATCAATTCAGCCGCGTGACACCGGAACAGGCATGCGCTCATCCGAACTGGTCAATGGGACGCAAGATTTCTGTCGACTCTGCCACGATGATGAACAAAGGGCTGGAGTATATTGAAGCGCGCTGGCTGTTTAATGCGTCAGCCGCCGAAATGGAAGTAATTATCCATCCGCAGTCGGTTATCCATTCTATGGTTCGCTACCGTGACGGCAGCGTACTGGCTCAACTGGGCTCACCGGATATGCGAACGCCCATTGCGCATGCCATGGCGTATCCCCGCCGTGTGGCGACTGACGTTGAAGCACTGGATTTTTGTAAGATGGGCGCACTGACGTTTAGCGATCCGGATTACGCGCGTTATCCTTGCCTTCAGCTTGCTATCGAAGCCAGCAATACCGGGCAGGCGGCCACTACCACGCTGAATGCAGCAAATGAAATTTCAGTGGCGGCTTTCCTGAATGGCGAGATTCGTTTTACTGACATTGCTTCACTGAATCGTCAGGTTATGGAGCAGTTAGTGAGCGCCGAACCGACGTCTGTTGAGGAAGTGTTGGAGATTGACGCTCGCGCACGTGCATCGGCAAAGGATAAACTTCCTCAGTTTGCGCGATAAGACCGGTTTAGTGCTTATGCAGCAGTTTGTTAGCGCCACATTGAAATGGTATAGTCTGCGCCACACTGACAGTAGATTTGGCTTTTCTGAGCCTGAATGTTAAAGGTGAATCGGTGATCTGTCAGTGTAAGCCGTGCCTGTAAGGGAGACACGGCTTTTTTGCGCGTGTTGCCGCACCCTCGGTAAAAGGTGCAGCGTCAGCTAAACGTTGTAGCGTGAGCCATATCAGGCTTATGTCAGCTGGAAAGCCGTTGTGTTCTGATAAAAGGAAATGAGTACGCGTTATGTCCCTCGAAAATCAACAGATGTCTGATATGTGTTGCTCTCAACCTCGCCATGTTGCCATTATCATGGACGGCAACGGACGCTGGGCAAAACGTCAGGGTAAAATGAGGGTATTCGGTCATAAAGCGGGAGTGAAGTCAGTGCGTAAAGCGGTAAGCTTTGCTGCCAGTCATCACCTTGATGCGCTCACGCTTTATGCCTTTAGCAGTGAAAACTGGAATCGTCCGGCTCAGGAAGTTTCCGCCTTGATGGAGCTGTTCGTTCGTGCGTTAGACAGCGAAGTTAAAAGCCTGCATAAACACAATGTCAGGTTGCGGATCATTGGCGATGTCAGTCGTTTTAGTGCTCGTCTGCAGGAACGCATTCGTCGTTCAGAAACACTTACTCAAAATAACGACGGTCTGACCCTGAACATCGCTGCAAATTACGGTGGCCGGTGGGATATTATTCAGGGCGTGAAGACGCTGGCCGGGCAGGTTGAAGCCGGTACATTGCGGGCAGAGCAGATTACAGAAGAATTGCTGAATTCAGCGGTCTGTATGAGCGAACTGGCACCCGTCGATTTGGTGATCAGAACCGGTGGGGAACATCGGATCAGTAACTTTTTGCTGTGGCAGATTGCCTATGCGGAGCTCTACTTTACCGATGTCCTCTGGCCTGATTTTGATGAAAACACCTTTGAAGGTGCGTTGACCGCGTTTGCACAGCGAGAGCGCCGCTTCGGGGGGACTACACCTATCGGCGCCGATGCGTCCTAGGGAGAACATTTGCTGAAGTATCGCATTATCACAGCTTTGATTTTAATACCGATTGTTATTGCAGCACTCTTTTTGCTGCCGCCGGTGGGGTTCGCCATTGTCACCCTAGTGGTGTGCATGCTGGCCGCGTGGGAGTGGGGTCAGCTCGCCGGGCTTGCAACCCGTAGTCAGCGTATCTGGCTGGCGATACTGTGTGGTTTTCTGTTAGCCGCCATGATGTTGAGCATTCCGGCTTATCATCAGAGTGTTTACTTACCACAGGTTAGCGGCTCGCTGTGGGCAGCGCTGGCGTGGTGGTGTCTGGCGTTAGTTCTGGTTGTTGCGTATCCGGCTTCCGCTGCATTCTGGCGTCATTCGCGCGTGTTGCGTGTGCTGTTTGGCGTACTGACGATTGTGCCGTTCTTCTGGGGCATGGTTGCGTTGCGTCAGTACGGTTATGCTGAGAATCCTCACACAGGCGCGTGGTGGCTGTTATATGTCATGCTGCTGGTCTGGGGTGCTGATTCCGGTGCTTACCTGTTTGGTAAGTTGTTCGGTAAGCATAAACTGGCACCAAAAGTTTCTCCGGGGAAAACCTGGGAAGGGTTTATCGGTGGGCTGGTGACATCTGCCCTGATAGCCTGGTTGTTTGGCCGGTATGCACCTTTGAGCGTGCAGCCGGCAACGTTATTGATTTGTTCTGTGGTTGCTGCGCTGGCTTCTGTGCTGGGCGACCTGACGGAAAGTATGTTCAAGCGTGAAGCCGGAATCAAAGACAGTGGTCATATGATCCCGGGTCATGGCGGAATATTGGATCGCATTGACAGCCTGACTGCTGCGGTTCCTGTATTCGCCTGCCTGATGCTGTTAGTGTATTAACCGTCGCAGACGGTGAAGTTTTCTAAGGAATAGTTGGACATATGATGAACATACTCTGGAGCCTGGCCGCCTTTATCGTTGCATTGGGGGTGCTTATCACCGTGCACGAGTTCGGCCATTTCTGGGTTGCTCGTCGTTGTGGTGTGCGTGTTGAACGCTTCTCTGTTGGTTTCGGTCGTGCATTGTGGCGTCGCACCGATCGCCAGGGAACGGAGTATGTGCTGGCCATTATTCCTCTCGGGGGCTACGTCAAAATGCTCGACGAACGCGTCGAGGCTGTAGCCCCTGAATTTCGTCATCAATCCTTTAATAACAAAAAAATCTGGCAGCGTGCTGCTATCATCAGCGCCGGGCCAATTGCCAATTTTATCTTTGCTGTTTTTGCATACTGGCTGATCTTCGTGATTGGTGTGCCGACCGTGCGTCCGGTTGTTGCAAATGTCACTGCAAATTCAATCGCTGCGCAATCCAATATTTCTCCGGGAATGGAACTAAAGTCTGTTGCCGGTATCGAAACGCCTGATTGGGATTCAGTTCGTATGGCGTTGATTGGCGAGATTGGTGATGATCAAACGACAGTGGGAGTTGCGCCTTTTGGCTCCAATAATGTTGTTGAGAAAACACTGAATTTACGTCAGTGGCAGTTTGATCCTGAAAAGCAGGATCCGGTGGTCTCTCTGGGTATGATTCCACGAGGTCCGCAGATAGAATCTGTCTTGCAGGAAGTGCAGCCAGATTCAGCCGCGCAAAAGGCGGGTTTGCAAGCCGGAGACAGGATCGTTAAAGTCGATGGTCAGATTCTGGAAAGTTGGCAGTCGTTTGTCATTCAGGTGCGTGACAATCCGGGCAAGCCAATCAGTCTGGAAGTTGAGCGGGGTGGTTCTCCCGTCGCTTTAACACTGACGCCGGATACGAAGTCTGCAGGTAAAGGCAAAATACAGGGTTTTGCTGGTGTGGTCCCGAAAGTGGTGCCGCTGCCTGATGAATACAAAACAATCCGTCAGTATGGTCCGTTTGTGGCGTTTTATGAGGCCGGGGATAAAACCTGGCAACTGATGAAACTCACCGTGAGTATGCTGGGTAAGTTAATTACCGGGGATGTGAAGCTGAACAATCTGAGTGGCCCAATCTCCATCGCACAGGGCGCAGGAATGTCAGCGGAGTATGGTTTGGTGTCTTACCTCACGTTTTTGGCACTCATCAGTGTCAATCTGGGGATCATCAACCTCTTCCCGTTACCGGTATTAGATGGTGGCCACCTGCTGTTTCTTGCAATAGAAAAGCTCAAAGGTGGGCCAGTTTCCGAGCGAGTTCAGGACTTCAGTTACCGCATTGGTTCAGTTTTGCTGGTGTTGTTGATGGGGCTTGCACTTTTCAATGATTTCTCCCGTCTTTAAGACCGGAGATTAGGTTAGGAAGAACGCATAACAACGATGGCGATCAAAAAGTTGCTCATAGCGTCGCTGCTGTTTGGCAGCGCCACCGTATACGGTGCAGACGGTTTCGTAGTGAAAGATATTCATTTCGAAGGCCTGCAGCGAGTTGCCGTCGGTGCGGCGTTACTCAATATGCCGGTTCGTGTCGGTGATACCGTTACTGACGATGACATCAGTAATACCATTCGCGCATTGTTTGCCACTGGCAACTTTGAGGACGTTCGTGTCCTTCGCGATGGTGATTCTCTGATTGTCCAGGTCAAGGAACGTCCAACGATTGCCAGCATCACTTTCTCCGGTAATAAATCGGTGAAAGATGACATGCTGAAACAAAACCTGGAAGCCTCTGGCGTCCGCGTTGGCGAAGCGCTTGACCGTACAACCATCGGCAGTATTGAAAAAGGCCTGGAAGATTTCTATTACAGCGTCGGTAAATACAGTGCGTCGGTAAAAGCGGTTGTGACCCCTTTACCGCGTAATCGTGTTGACCTGAAACTGGTGTTTACCGAAGGTGTTTCTGCCAAAATTCAGCAGATCAACATCGTGGGTAACCATGCCTTCTCGACTGATGAACTGATTTCCCGCTTCCAGTTGCGCGATGAAGTGCCTTGGTGGAACGTGGTCGGTGACCGTAAATACCAGAAACAAAAGCTGGCGGGTGACCTTGAAACCCTGCGCAGTTTCTATCTGGATCGCGGTTATGCCCGTTTCAACATTGATTCGACTCAGGTCAGCCTGACGCCGGACAAAAAAGGCATCTACATCACGCTGAACATCACAGAAGGTGAGCAGTACAAACTTTCTGGCGTTGAAGTTACCGGCAGCATGGCGGGTCACTCAGCTGAAGTTCAGAGCCTGACTAAAATTGATAAAGGCGAGCTGTACAACGGCGCTAAAGTCACCAAGATGGAAAACGACATCAAGCAGATGTTGGGCCGTTATGGCTATGCCTATCCGCGTGTGACTACTCAGCCTGAAATTAACGATGCAGACAAGACAGTAAAACTGCATATCAACGTAGATGCGGGTAACCGTTTCTATGTGCGTCATATCCGTTTCGAAGGCAATGACACCAGTAAAGACAGCGTTCTGCGCCGTGAAATGCGTCAGATGGAAGGTGCCTGGTTAGGTAATGATCTGGTCGATAAAGGTAAAGAGCGTCTGAACCGTCTGGGTTACTTCGAAACTGTTGATGTGGATACACAACGCGTTCCGGGTTCACCGGACCAGGTTGATGTGGTCTACAAAGTGAAAGAACGTAACACCGGTAGTTTCAACTTTGGTGTCGGTTACGGTACTGAAAGTGGTGTCAGCTTCCAGGTTGGTGTCCAGCAGGACAACTGGCTGGGTACGGGTAACTCCGTAGGCATCAGCGGTACGAAAAATGATTACCAGACGTACGCAGAATTCACGATCACAGATCCGTACTTCACCGTTGACGGTGTGAGTCTGGGCGGTCGTATTTTCTATAACGACTTTAAAGCGGATAATGCGGACCTGTCTGACTATACCAACAGAAGTTACGGTATTGGCGGCAACCTTGGTTTCCCTGTCAATGAGAACAACTCATTGCGTCTGGGGCTGGATTACGTACACAACGATCTGTCCAATATGGAACCTCAGATCGCGATGTTCCGTTATCTGAACTCTGTGGGCCTGAAACCTGCGGTAACGACCAGCGATAACTCAGATGCTGATTTCAGTGCTGATGACTTCTTCGTGAATCTGGGCTGGGGTTATAACAACCTTGACCGTGGTTACTTCCCGACGTCAGGGACCAAAGCCAGCCTGAACGGTAAAGTGACCGTGCCGGGTTCAGATAACGAATATTATAAAATCACTTTCGATTCAACCAGCTATATGCCGCTGAATCAGGATCGTGATTGGGTACTGATGGGGCGTGCGCGCGCAGGTTATGCGGATGGTCTGGGCGGCAAAGAAGTGCCGTTCTATGACAACTTCTATGCCGGCGGTTCAAGCAGTGTTCGTGGTTTCCAGTCCAACACCATTGGTCCGAAAGCAGCTTATTACAAATGTACTACGGCTAATACCTCGTACAGCACCTGCCCGATTGATAATTCGAGCGATGCAGTGGGCGGTAACGCAATGGCCATCCTGAGTGCGGAACTGATTGTTCCAACTCCGTTTGTTAGCGAGAAATACGCTAACTCATTGCGTACGTCTCTGTTCGTGGATAGCGGTACAGTCTGGGATACAGGTTGGGAAAACACGCCGCAAACTATTGCAGCGGGTGTGCCTGATTACAGTAAGCCTGGCAACATTCGTGTGTCTTCTGGTCTGGCGTTGCAGTGGCAGTCTCCTCTGGGGCCGCTGGTGTTCTCTTACGCACAGCCAGTTAAGAAATACGAAGGCGACAAAGCGGAACAGTTCCAGTTTAACATTGGTAAAACCTGGTAACGTTTTGTCTGCAAAGCGTTTATTCAGCTGAATCGCAATGGCCTGATGCTGAATTTGATACACGGGTTTCGGCCCGTGTATTGTTTTAATGTCGGGTGTTTTGTGTAATTTACTGTGCCATCTGGCACAAACGGGTGATGGAAGGAGTTTATAGTGAAAAAGTGGTTATATGCCGCAGGCCTCGGTTTAGTTATGGCTTCTTCAGCTAGCGTTCAGGCTGCTGACAAAATTGCTATCGTTAACGTCGCTAGCATTTTCCAACAGATGCCAGCTCGCGAAGCTGTGGCTAAACAACTGGAAAACGAGTTCAAAAGTCGTGCAACTGATTTGCAATCTCAGGAACGTGATCTGCAAACCAAAATGCAACGTCTGCAACGTGATGGCTCGACCATGAAAGCCAGCGATCGTTCTAAACTCGAAAAAGACGTTATGGCTCAGCGCGAAGCTTTCTCAGCTAAAGCGCAGCAGTTCGAGCAAGATAACCGTCGTCGCCAGGGCGAAGAACGTAACAAAATCCTGAGCCGTATTCAGGACGCTGTGAAATCTGTTGCCAGCAAAGAAGGTTATGATGTTGTTATTGATGCAAACGCTATTGCATACGCAAGCAATGACAAAGATATTACTGCTGATGTGCTGAAACAGGTTAAATAAACATGTCTTCAATTCGACTGACTGATCTCGCACAGCAGTTGGATGCACAATTGCACGGTGATGGCGAAATTGCCATCACCGGCGTTGCTTCAATGCATTCCGCACACTCTGAGCAAATCACGTTTTTATCAAACAGCCGCTACCGTGAACAGTTGGCCTCCTGTCATGCAGGTGCCGTAGTGTTGACGGAAGCGGATCTGCCATTTTGCCCTACAGCGGCATTAGTGGTTAAAAACCCTTACCTGACGTACGCGCGTATGGCGCAGTTGCTGGATACTACGCCAGCACCGGCACAGGATATTGCTGCGAGCGCGGTGATATCAGACAGTGCTTCATTGGGTAAGAATGTCTCGGTTGGCGCAAATGCAGTCATCGAATCGGGCGTTGTGCTGGGTGACAATGTTGTCATCGGCGCAGGCTGCTTTATCGGTAAAGAGGCAAAAATAGGCGCGGGTACACGTTTGTGGGCCAACGTTTCTATTTATCACCGCGTAGAAATTGGTGAGTTGTGCCTGATTCAGTCAGGTACGGTGATCGGTGCTGACGGTTTTGGTTATGCCAACGACCGCGGCAACTGGATCAAAATTCCTCAGCTGGGCACCGTCATCATTGGCGATCGCGTAGAAATTGGTGCGTGCACCACGATTGACCGCGGCGCGCTGGATGACACCATTATCAGCAACGGAGTTATCATTGATAACCAATGCCAGATTGCACACAACGTCGTGATTGGAGACAATACGGCGGTGGCTGGCGGTGTTATTATGGCCGGTAGTCTGAAAATTGGACGCTACTGCCAAATCGGTGGAGCCAGTGTTATCAACGGTCACATGGAGATTTGTGACCAGGCTGTCGTAACAGGAATGGGAATGGTGATGCGACCAATCACTGAACCTGGGGTATACTCCTCCGGTATTCCGTTACAACCGAATAAAGTTTGGCGTAAGACGGCTGCGTTGGTAATGAATATTGATGAGATGAATAAGCGCTTGAAAGCTGTCGAGCGTAAAATCGAAAAAGATTAATTACCATTTACGGTGACGCTTTGTGTTCCCTTTGTTGAGTGAACCTGCGACATACGTTCCTATTTGCGGCCTGCCTGATGACCTTTTTTTGGGGTCTGGCAGGCCGTGTTATTGATGCCATCAGTTTTTTATAGACAGGAAGAGTATTTTGACTACTGACACTCATACTCTGCGTATTGAAGAGATACTGGATTTATTGCCACACCGTTACCCGTTTTTACTGGTTGATCGCGTGCTGGATTTTGAGAAAGGCAAATTTTTGCGTGCTGTGAAAAACGTTTCTTTTAACGAACCGTTCTTCCAGGGCCATTTCCCGGGCAAACCTATCTTCCCAGGCGTATTGATTCTGGAAGCGATGGCTCAGGCCACCGGTATTCTGGCATTTAAAAGCGTGGGTAAACTGGAGCCAGGCGAACTGTATTACTTCGCAGCAATCGATGATGCACGCTTTAAACGTCCGGTCCTTCCGGGTGACCAGATGGTTCTGGAAGTTGAATTCATTAAAGAGCGTCGTGGTGTTGCTCGTTTTAAAGGTGTCGCAAAAGTAGATGGTGAGATTGCTTGCGAGGCATCAATGATGTGCGCCCGTCGCCGGGAGTCTTAATACATGATTGACAAAACCGCCTTTATTCATCCAAGCGCTATTGTTGAAGAAGGTGCCGTTATCGGTGCCGGAGTGCATATCGGTCCTTTCTGCTACGTGGGTTCCCAGGTAGAAATCGGAGAAGGTACTGAGCTTAAATCACACGTAGTTCTTAATGGCGTGACCAAAATTGGTCGCGATAACCGCATTTTCCAGTTCGTCTCCATTGGTGAAATTAACCAGGATCTGAAATATGCCGGTGAACCAACACGCGTTGAGGTCGGCGATCGCAACAATATTCGTGAGAGCGTTACCATTCACCGTGGTACCGTTCAGGGCGGTGGTCTGACAAAAGTGGGCAGCGATAACCTGTTGATGGTTAACGCACATATCGCCCACGATTGTGTCATTGGAAATCGCTGTATTCTGGCGAACAACGCGACACTTGGCGGCCACGTTGAAGTTGATGATTTTGCGATCATCGGCGGCATGACCGCAGTGCATCAGTTCTGCATCATCGGCGCGCATGTGATGGTAGGTGGTTGTTCTGGCGTTGCCCAGGATGTCCCTCCGTTCGTCATTGCGCAGGGTAACCATGCGACACCTTTCGGTATCAATATCGAAGGTCTTAAGCGCCGTGGTTTTGAGAAAGCAGATCTGCACGCAATCCGTAATGCCTACAAGTTACTGTACCGCAGCGGTAAAACGCTGGAAGAAGCACAACCGGAAATCGCTGCAATCGCCGCTGAATTCCCGAAAGCTAAACCTTTCAGTGATTTCTTTAGCCGCTCTACCCGCGGCATTATTCGCTGATCTGCGCTACGGAAAACAATGCAAAAGCCTGTTCTGACAATTGGCCTGGTGGCCGGTGAAACGTCCGGTGACATTCTTGGCGCCGGGCTGATCCGAGCCCTGAAAAAACATCATCCTGATGCCCGTTTTGTAGGTGTTGCAGGTCCGCTGATGCAGGCGGAAGGATGTGAAGCCTGGTACGAAATGGAAGAGCTGGCTGTGATGGGCGTGGTGGAAGTTTTAGAACGGCTGCCACGCCTGTTGAAAATCCGCAAAGACCTCACCCGACGTTTCAGCGAACTTCAGCCAGATGTTTTCGTGGGCATTGATGCTCCCGACTTCAATATCACACTGGAAGGCCGCCTGAAACAGCGCGGCATCCGTACCATCCATTATGTCAGCCCGTCAGTGTGGGCCTGGCGACAAAAGCGTGTATTCAAAATTGGCAAGGCGACAGATTTAGTTCTTGCATTCCTGCCTTTCGAAAAAGCGTTTTACGACAAATTTAACGTTCCCTGCCGCTTCATCGGTCATACGATGGCGGATGCCATGCCTTTGCATCCGGACAAGCAGGCGGCTCGTGCATCGCTTGGGATCCCTGATGATGTCCATTGCCTGGCATTATTGCCGGGAAGCCGCCATGCCGAAGTCGAAATGCTCAGCGCGGATTTCCTGAAAACAGCGTTACAGCTGCGACAGACTTATCCTGATTTGCACATCGTGGTGCCGCTGGTTAACGCCAGGCGTCGCGAGCAATTCGAGCGTATCAAGGCTGAGATTGCGCCTGACCTGCCTGCGCATTTGCTCGATGGCAAAGGGCGTGAAGCGATGATTGCGAGCGATGCTGCACTTCTTGCGTCTGGCACAGCCGCGCTCGAGTGTATGCTGGCGAAATGCCCGATGGTCGTGGGTTATCGCATGAAGCCTTTTACGTTCTGGCTGGCGGAGCGTCTGGTGAAAACCCCTTATGTATCCCTGCCAAACTTGCTGGCAAGACGGGAAATTGTCACCGAATTGCTGCAAACCGAATGCGTACCGGAAAAGCTTTCTGCCGCACTTCTGCCGTTACTGGCGGGTGATGAAAAAAGCGAGGAATTGCGTAAAATTTTCCTGGAATTGCATGAAAGCATTCGCCGTGATGCTGATGAGCAGGCCGCTCAGGCCGTAATGGAGCTGGCAAACCGATGAGTGAATTATTTGTTTATCCGCAGGCCGTGTGTATTGCCGGTGTGGATGAAGTTGGCCGCGGTCCGCTGGTCGGCGCAGTGGTGACGGCTGCGGTGATCCTCGATCCTGCCAACCCGATTATGGGGCTGGCGGATTCAAAGAAGCTCACCGAAAAACGTCGCGAAGCGTTATACATTGAAATCAAAGAAAAGGCGCTGGCCTGGAGTCTCGGGCGGGCAGAGCCGCATGAAATTGATGAACTGAACATCCTGCATGCCACGATGCTTGCCATGCAAAGAGCCGTTGCCGGCCTGGCACTGACGCCGGATATGGTGCTGATTGATGGCAACCGTTGCCCGAAATTGCCAATGGCTTCGCAGGCCGTGGTGAAAGGTGACAGTAAAGTCGCTGAAATCAGCGCGGCATCCATTCTTGCCAAAGTGACCCGCGATCGCGAAATGGTTGAACTGGATTTGCAGTTCCCTGAATATGGTTTTGCGAAACACAAAGGCTATCCGACGCCGGTGCATCTTGAAAGTCTCGCCCGGCTTGGTGCGACAGCACATCACCGCCGCAGTTTTGCGCCGGTAAAACGCGCACTCGGGCTGGCCTAGCGCGTCACTTTGTTTCTGCCCCTGACTTTTATTTATAAATTAGCGGGCACATAAACTCTTAATTCACATATTTCTGGACTCTGGATATGGCCGAACCTCGTTTTATTCATCTGCGCGTACATAGCGACTATTCCATGGTGGATGGCCTCGCGAAAGTGGGGCCGCTGGTGAAATGCGCAGCGTCACTCGGCATGCCTGCTCTGGCTATCACCGATTTCACCAACCTGTGCGGGCTGGTGAAATTTTACGGTGCGGCGCACGGCGCAGGCGTTAAGCCGATTATCGGCGCAGACCTGAATGTTCAAAGTGAAATCCTCGGCGATGAACTTGCGCAGCTGACCGTACTGGCAATGAACAATCAGGGTTATCAGAACCTGACACTGCTCATTTCCCGTGCTTATCAGCGCGGCTATGGCGCGGCGGGCCCGATTGTTGACCGCGAGTGGCTGGCTGAGCTGAATGAAGGGCTGATCCTGCTTTCTGGCGCGAAAATGGGCGATGTTGGCAAGTTCATGATCCGCGGAAATGGCCCGCAGGTTGAGCAATGCCTGGAGTTCTATCAGCAATATTTCCCCGATCGTTATTATCTAGAACTGATCCGCACCGGTCGCGCAGAGGAAGAAAACTATCTGCATGCCGCCGTGGCGCTGGCGACGGAGCGCGGTTTGCCCGTTGTGGCCACCAACGACGTACGTTTCATGGTCCCGACGGACTTTGATGCCCATGAAATCCGCGTAGCCATCCACGATGGCTTTACGCTTGATGATCCGAAACGCCCGCGCAATTACACTTCGCAGCAATACATGCGCAGTGAAGACGAAATGTGCGAGCTGTTTGAAGATATTCCCGAAGCGTTGCAAAACAGTGTTGAAATCGCCAAACGCTGCAACGTAACAATCCGTCTGGGCGAATACTTCCTGCCGCAATTTCCGACGGGCGATATGACCACGGAAGATTTCCTGGTCGAAAAATCGAAAATCGGGTTGGAAGAACGTCTCGAGTTTTTATTCCCGGATCCTGAAGTCCGCGCGCAACGTCGGCCTGAATATGACGAACGTCTGGATATCGAACTTAAAGTTATCAACCAGATGGGCTTCCCGGGCTACTTCCTGATCGTTATGGAGTTCATCCAGTGGTCGAAAGATAACAGCGTGCCGGTCGGGCCGGGACGTGGTTCCGGTGCAGGTTCACTGGTGGCCTATGCGCTGAAAATCACGGATCTGGATCCCCTTGAATTCGATCTTCTGTTCGAACGTTTCCTTAACCCTGAACGTGTTTCCATGCCCGACTTTGACGTCGACTTCTGCATGGAAAAACGCGACAGGGTTATCGACCACGTCGCGGAAATGTACGGTCGTGAAGCCGTTTCGCAGATTATTACTTTCGGTACGATGGCGGCGAAAGCGGTTATCCGTGACGTTGGCCGCGTGCTGGGTCATCCCTATGGTTTCGTCGATCGCATTTCGAAATTAGTTCCGCCGGATCCGGGTATGACGCTGGAAAAAGCGTTTGCTGCTGAACCTCAGTTGCCTGAGATTTATGAGGCGGATGAAGAAGTTAAGTCGCTTATCGACATGGCGCGTCAGCTGGAAGGCGTTACACGAAATGCCGGTAAGCACGCAGGTGGTGTGGTTATTGCGCCGACGAAAATTACCGACTTTGCGCCGCTCTATTGCGACGCCGAAGGTAATCATCCGGTTACACAGTTCGATAAAAACGACGTGGAATATGCCGGGCTGGTGAAGTTCGACTTCCTGGGCCTGCGTACGCTGACGATCATCGACTGGGCGCTGGAAATGATCAACGCGCGCCGCGCAAAAGCGGGTGAAGCACCGCTGGATATCGCTGCGATCCCGCTTGATGACAAGAAAAGTTTCGACATGCTGCAACGCTCGGAAACCACAGCGGTTTTCCAGCTTGAATCCCGTGGCATGAAAGATTTGATCAAACGCCTCAAACCCGACAGCTTCGAAGATATGATCGCACTGGTGGCGCTGTTCCGCCCAGGGCCGTTACAGTCGGGGATGGTAGATAACTTCATCGACCGTAAACACGGTCGTGAAGAGATTTCTTACCCCGATATCCAGTGGCAGCATGAGTCCCTGAAACCGGTACTGGAGCCGACCTACGGCATCATTTTGTACCAGGAACAGGTTATGCAGATTGCTCAGGTTCTGGCGGGTTATTCGCTGGGCGGCGCAGACATGTTACGTCGCGCAATGGGTAAGAAAAACCCGGTCGAAATGGCTAAACAGCGCGGCGGCTTCGAAGATGGCGCTAAATCACGCGGCGTTGACGGCGAACTGGCGATTAAAATCTTTGACCTGGTAGAGAAATTTGCCGGTTACGGCTTTAACAAATCTCACTCAGCCGCCTACGCTTTGGTGTCGTACCAGACGTTATGGCTGAAAGCGCACTATCCGGCCGAATTCATGGCGGCGGTAATGACCGCTGATATGGATAACACCGAGAAAGTTGTCGGGCTGGTGGATGAATGCTGGCGTATGGGCCTGAAAATTCTGCCGCCGGACATCAACAGCGGTCTGTATCACTTCCACGTTAACGACGAAGGTGAGATCGTTTACGGTATCGGCGCGATAAAAGGCGTGGGTGAAGGCCCGATTGAAGCGATTATTGAAGCGCGTAATGAAGGCGGCTATTTCAAAGAGTTGTTTGATTTGTGCGCGCGGGCCGACGTCAAAAAGCTGAACAAACGCATTCTTGAAAAACTGATTATGTCCGGCGCTTTTGACCGGCTTGGGCCGCATCGAGCCGCTCTGATGAGTTCTCTCAGTGACGCGCTGAAAGCGGCAGATCAGCACGCGAAAGCGGAAGCGATTGGTCAGGTAGACATGTTTGGTGTTCTGGCTGAAGCACCTGAACAGGTTGAAAAATCTTACTCAAACGTGATGCCGTGGCCGGAACAAACGGTGCTCGATGGCGAACGGGAAACGCTCGGCTTGTATCTGACCGGGCATCCGATCACGCAGTATCTGAAAGAAATCGAACGTTATGGCGGCGGACAGCGTTTGAAAGATATGCACCCGACGGATCGGGGTAAAATGACCGTCGCAGTGGGGCTGGTTCTCGCTGCACGCGTTATGGTCACCAAACGCGGTAACCGCATTGGGATCTGTACGCTTGACGATCGTTCCGGTCGTCTCGAAGTGATGTTGTTCACCGAAGCGTTGGAAAAATTCCAGCATTTATTGGAAAAAGACCGTATCCTTATCGCCACAGGACAGGTCAGCTTTGATGACTTCAGTGGCGGGCTTAAAATGATGGCCCGCGATGTAATGGACATCAGTGAAGCACGGGAAAAATATGCTCGCGGTCTTGCTATCTCGCTGACTGACAGGCAAATTGATGACCAGCTTTTGAACCGTCTCCGCCAATCGTTGGAACCTCACCGATCGGGGACGATACCAGTGCATCTGTATTACCAACGAGAAAATGCAAGAGCCCGGCTGCGATTCGGGGCGTCATGGCGTGTTACGCCAACGGACAAACTGTTGCTGGATTTGCGAGGCCTGGTCGGTAGTGAGCAGGTGGAACTGGAATTTGACTAAAATAGGAATGCTATGAGTCTGAATTTTCTTGATTTTGAACAGCCGATTGCGGAACTGGAAGCGAAAATTGACTCGCTGACTGCAGTCAGCCGTCAAGACGAAAAATTAGATATTAATCTGGACGAAGAAGTTGCACGCTTGCGCGAGAAAAGCGTTGAACTGACCCGTAAGATTTTCTCTGATCTGGGTGCCTGGCAGATTGCCCAACTGGCGCGCCATCCTCGTCGCCCTTATACCCTGGATTACATCAAACATATCTTCACCGATTTTGATGAACTGGCGGGTGACCGTGCATTCGCGGACGATAAAGCTATCGTTGGCGGTATTGCTCGTCTGGGCGAACGTGCTGTGATGATCATTGGTCATCAGAAAGGCCGTGAAACCAAAGAGAAAATTCGTCGTAACTTCGGTATGCCTGCACCTGAAGGGTATCGCAAAGCGTTACGCCTGATGGAAATGGCCGAACGTTTCAAACTGCCAATCATCACCTTCATCGACACCCCGGGTGCATACCCTGGTGTGGGTGCGGAAGAACGTGGCCAGTCTGAAGCGATCGCCCGCAACCTGCGCGAAATGTCGCGTCTGAACGTCCCGGTTATCTGCACCGTGATTGGTGAAGGGGGTTCCGGTGGTGCTCTGGCAATCGGCGTGGGTGACAAAGTTAACATGCTGCAATACAGCACCTACTCGGTCATTTCACCGGAAGGCTGTGCGTCTATCTTGTGGAAGAGCGCAGATAAAGCCCCTCTGGCTGCGGAAGCAATGGGTATTATTGCTCCGCGCCTGAAAGAGCTGAAACTGATCGACTCCGTGATCCCGGAACCTCTGGGTGGCGCGCATCGTAACGTTGAGGCAATGGCCGCTTCTCTGCGTGCACAACTGGAAGCTGACCTGAGCGATCTGGATGTTCTGAGCACTGAAGAACTGCGCAACCGTCGTTATCAGCGTTTGATGACTTACGGTTACTGCTGATATCAGCAATGTATTGCGAAAGGCTATGCTCCGGCATAGCCTTTTTTATTGACCGTTTTTCCTTCTCAGATTTTCCTGCATTCTTAAATTCCCTCTTTTTGGTCGAAACCCGGTGGTAAAGGGTACACAGCGTCCGTTAACCGTGTTTCTATAAATACCTGAGAGATATACAACAGAAGGATTTGTCAGATGAATATTATCGCTATCATGCGCCCGGAAGGGGCCTACTATAAAGATGAGCCAATCCGTGAACTGGATAGCGCGCTGACGCTTCTCGGATTCCAGATTATTTATCCACGCGATCGTGCTGACTTACTGAAACTCATCGAAAATAATGCCCGTATCTGCGGGGCGATTTTCGACTGGGACCAGCACAGTGAAGAGCTGTGTACGGAAATCAATGAACTGAATGAATACCTGCCGCTTTACGCGTTCATCAATACGCACTCCACGCTGGACGTTGATGTCAATGAGATGCGTATGGTCTTGTATTTCTTCGAGTATGCTCTGGCTGCTGCCGATGATATTGCCAAGCGTATTCGCCAGTACACCGATGAATATATCGACACCATCACACCGCCGCTGACCAAAGCGTTATTTACCTATGTGGAAGAAGGGAAATATACCTTCTGTACGCCCGGACATATGGCCGGTACGGCCTTTCTGAAAAGCCCGGTCGGAACGCTTTTTTATGACTTCTTCGGGGCTAAGACCCTGAAAGCGGATGTGTCGATTTCGGTAACGGAACTCGGTTCCCTGCTCGACCATACCGGCCCGCATTTAGAGGCGGAGGAATACATCGCGCGAACGTTTGGGGCGGAGCAAAGCTATATCGTTACCAATGGCACATCCACGGCAAACAAAATTGTCGGGATGTACGCCGCGCCTGCGGGCAGCACCGTGCTGATTGACCGAAACTGCCACAAATCTCTGGCGCATCTGATGATGATGACCAACATCGTGCCGGTGTATTTGCGTCCGAACCGCAATGCCTACGGTATTCTGGGCGGGATCCCGCAACGGGAATTCACACGTGAAAGCATTGAAGAGAAGATCGCGCAGACCGAAAATGCCACCTGGCCCGTGCATGCGGTGATCACCAATTCCACCTACGACGGGCTGCTTTACAACACGGATTACATCAAAAATACGCTGGATGTACCGTCGATTCACTTTGATTCCGCGTGGGTGCCGTACACCAATTTCCATCCGATTTATGATGGCAAAAGTGGAATGAGTGGCGAGCGGGTTCCCGGCAAAGTGATTTATGAAACGCAGTCGACGCATAAATTGCTGGCGGCTTTCTCACAGGCTTCCATGATTCACATTAAAGGCGACTATAACGAAAGCACCTTTAATGAAGCCTACATGATGCACACCACCACATCGCCGAACTACGGCATTGTGGCGTCGGCAGAAACTGCGGCGGCTATGTTGCGCGGAAACCCCGGACGGCGGCTCATCAACCGTTCTGTGGAACGTGCGCTGCATTTCCGTAATGAGATACAACGGCTGCGTGAGGAAACTGACGGCTGGTTCTTCGGTATCTGGCAACCTGAGCATATTGATGAAGCAGAGTGCTGGCCGCTGAATCCTGATCAGAACTGGCATGGTTTTGCTGATGCCGATACCAATCATATGTATCTGGATCCGATCAAAGTGACGATCCTGACGCCCGGCATGAATGAAATGGGCAAACTCGAAGAAGAGGGGATCCCGGCGGCACTGGTGGCGAAATTCCTTGATGAGCGCGGCGTGGTAGTGGAAAAAACGGGTCCGTACAATCTGCTTTTCCTGTTCAGCATTGGTATTGATAAAACCAAATCCATGAGCCTGATGCGCGGGCTGACGGACTTCAAACGCAGCTATGATCTTAATCTTCGGGTCAAAAATATGCTTCCGGACCTTTATGCAGAAGATCCGGATTTCTACCGTAATATGCGCATTCAGGATCTGGCTCAGGGGATCCACAAACTGATTGTCCGCCATGATCTTCCACGTCTGATGATCGAGGCTTTTGATGTGTTGCCGGAAATGAAAATGACGCCATATGAAATGTTCCAGCATCAGGTGCGCGGGCATATCGATGAGTGCGACATTGACGAACTGATTGGCAAAGTCTCTGCCAATATGATTCTGCCGTATCCACCGGGCGTGCCCGTGGTGATGCCCGGTGAGATGATTACGCAAGAGAGCCGGGCCGTTCTCGATTTTCTGATCATGCTGTGTTCTATCGGTGAGCGTTATCCGGGATTTGAAACGGATATTCATGGAACCCGTCTCACAGAAGACGGGCGCTATCTGGTAAAAGTTTTAAAACTCCCGGAAGCGGGTTAACAAACCGCCCTCTTCGTGAGGGCTTTTTATTGACGTCTGCGAACACCCTGAGTAACGTGCACAGCAGGAATTAACAGGAAATCATCATGCTTAATCTTCGCCAGGTTCATCACATCGCGGTCATTGGTTCTGATTATCAGGCCAGTAAACATTTCTATTGCGATATTCTTGGGTTTACCTTACTTGGCGAGTTTTACCGCGAAGAACGTGATTCATGGAAAGCCGATCTGGCACTGAACGGCCAGTATACGATTGAGTTGTTCAGCTTCCCGAATCCACCTGCCCGTCCAAGCCGGCCTGAATCCTGCGGTTTGCGCCATCTGGCGTTCAGCGTTGAAGATATCGGGCAGTCCGTCAGTGCACTGGAAGCCGCCGGTGTCTTTTGCGAACCGGTGAGAACAGATCCTTATACCGGCAAACAGTTTACTTTTTTCACCGATCCCGACGGCCTGCCGTTAGAGCTTTACGAATCCCGGTAATCTCATGAATCGTCATCCGTCAGCACTGTTTCTGACTGAACATCTGCGCAGCAAAATTGGGTCTGCGCGAAAACTTTGCGTGGCATTTAGCGGCGGTCTGGATTCAACCGTTTTGCTGGCTGGTCTTGCGCAGTTGCGGGACAACCAGATCCCGGACTTACGGCTGCGGGCATTACATGTGCATCACGGATTAAGCCCGTTTGCGGATGGCTGGGCGATACATTGCCATGATTTTTGTCAGCTGAGGAATATCGGGCTGTCGGTCATCAAGGTTCAGGTAAATGCCCGTGATGGCGGGATTGAAGCGGCAGCAAGAGCTGCGCGCTATCAGGCATTTTCAACACAGCTGGAAGAAGGCGAAGTCTTACTGACAGCGCAACATCTTAACGATCAGTGTGAAACGTTTTTGCTGGCGCTCAAACGCGGTAGTGGCCCTGCGGGTTTGTCGGCGATGAGCGCGAACAGTATGGGACTGGGTTATCGGCTGATGCGGCCGTTGCTCGATCTCAGCCGGGATCAGCTTGAGGAATACGCAGATCAACATCAGCTGACGTGGATCGAGGATGACAGCAATTGTGATGCCCGTTTCGATCGTAATTTTTTGCGACTCAATATTCTTCCTTCGCTCTATGCGCGCTGGCCGCATTTCGCGCAATCCACCGCCCGCAGCGCTTCGTTATGTGCGGAACAGGAATCCCTGCTTGATGAACTGCTCAGTGAGTCCCTGACGGCGTTAACAGATGAACGGGGAAGTTTATCTGTTGAGGGCATGGGGAGTTTCTCGGCGGCAAGACGTTCCGCGCTGCTGCGCCGCTGGCTGGCTGGCCGTGAAGCAAAAATGCCTTCCCGCGAACAGCTCCAGAGAATTTGGGATGAAGTGGCGTTAAGCCGTGAAGATGCACAGGCGCAGCTTCAGCTTGGGAGTTTTGTTGTGCGACGTTATCGCCAGCGTCTGTATCTGTTGCCCCAATATTCATCCCTCAAGGATCAGGTCATCAGCTGGGATCCTGCTGACAAACTTCTGTTGCCTGACGCTCTGGGTGTTTTATCAGTTTCTGCAATTCGTGATGCGGGTGATGAAAGCTGTGTCATCCGCCAGCCGCGCGCGGGAGAAACGATCACCGTTCGCTTTCATGCTTCCGGGATGATTGAAAAGGTTGGGCGCGATCGTGCCCGTCAGGCGAAAAAGTTGTGGTCTGAGTTAGGCGTGCCGCCCTGGCAACGGGATCGCATTCCGCTGGTTTATTACAATGAACAGCTTATTGCTGCACCTGGCTGGTTTATCACCCGTCAGGCACTGGCTGAAAATAACGAAGGACAATGGCGGCTGTTATGGTCCGGTTGCTCAATAAAATAGAAAGCGGTTAATTTTGGGAGTTGTAATGCTGAGAATTTTGTTGCGGGCAATGGCAGGGTTATTGCCGCTGATATTGCTGAGTTCACCGGTTCTGGCTCAGGGAAACAGTGCTGATGGTCAGTCTAAATCGGCAAGTTGTGCTGCATGCCACGGCGCAAAGGGAAAAGCGGTTAATGCTATTTACCCTAATCTGGCCGGGCAAAATGAAGATTATCTTGCACTGGCGTTGCGTGCTTATCAGAAAGGAGAACGCAGCGGCGGGCAGGCGGGTGTCATGCAGGCTTTTACGTCATCACTGTCTGAGCAGGATGTTAGTGATCTGGCAGCTTACTATGCCAGTCTGACGCCGCTTAAATAGGAAATGGGGTGGTTGCAGAAATGTAAACGGGCAACCCTGAGATTGCCCGTTAGTCATAGTCACGGAGGTTTTCGCTTATTCTGCGCTCACGACCACCGTGCCAATTTCCGGATGGCTAAAGCTTTCTATATGATCAAGCCGCAGATCGCGTTGTTCTCCGCTGGCCTCGACCACCAGATACTCCACTTTCTTACGCATTAACAAATCTTTGGCTTTTGCCTCAACGACTTCTCCGCTACGCAGCTTCAGCGTCAAAACCAGGTGATGCTGGCAGGCGAGCTCGAGATTATCGTAGTCATCACAATTGATGGGTTGGTACTCATCATTCATCGACATAATCGCTCACCAATAAGTTAGCGGCGGCGTAGGCCGCCTGGTCCCTAACGGAAGACGGAAGCTCAGCATTCGCTGCCACTTCGTCCAATGCTTTCA
This sequence comes from Rahnella sp. ChDrAdgB13, assembly GCF_017655185.1. NCBI lineage: Bacteria > Pseudomonadati > Pseudomonadota > Gammaproteobacteria > Enterobacterales > Yersiniaceae > Rahnella > Rahnella sp. ChDrAdgB13. The sequence goes on from NZ_JAEMGT010000041.1 coordinate 45,097, forward strand.
ATACACAACCCAACGCATCGGGCACATATCCGAGATCGCCGCTGGCGATTTCAGAATATTTACGGCGTACCAACTCACAGTATTGTTGCATAAGTTCTCCCTAAAAAGCGTATCCCTCTGAGGAAAGCGCAGAAAGATAAACTCTCAGTATTTAACGACTATAGCACAGGAGAGTGTGAGTTATTAGCAGGCCTGTAAAGGTAAATCGTTTGCGTACAGCCTTTATTCAGAAGGTCCCTCGGGGGAAAACTGGTTTAGGCAGGACGCTTTCAAGTACACTGTGCGTCTGATATCAAGAGGTTTCCCATGGCGCTAAAAGCAACAATTTATAAAGCAGCAATCAATATTGCTGATATGGATCGTAATTTCTTTCATGACGCCAACCTGACTTTGGCCCAGCATCCCTCAGAAACAGAACAACGAATGATGCTGCGTCTGCTGGCATGGATTTATCATGCAGATGAACGCCTGACTTTTACCCGTGGATTAAGTGCGGAAGACGAACCTGAAATCTGGCGTAAAAACGATCATAACGGCATCGAATTATGGGTTGAATTAGGGTTGCCGGATGAGAAGCGTCTGAAAAAGGCCTGTAACCAATCGCGCGAAGTCGTGCTTTACGCTTATGGTGAGAGAGCGGCAAAAGTCTGGTGGTCACAAATTGAAGGGAAGGTCAGAGGTTTTAACAACCTTCGCATTCGATATTTAGAAGATGAGCTTCTGAATCAGCTGACCGCTTTTGGCAGCAGGACCATGGATTTACAGGCAACTTTACAGGACGGAACTATTTGGCTTTCCGATGCTCAGAGTAATTTGGAAATTCATTTTTCTGAATGGAAAGAGTTTGCCGGAAATGACGGAAGGTAATCAGCGTGCTAATCCTTTCCGGAAAACTGGAAATCCCTGACAGCGAAATCGAATTAACGGCGATCCGCGCGCAGGGAAATGGTGGTCAGAACGTCAATAAAACATCAACGGCGATCCATTTACGCTTTGATATTAAAGCGTCAAGTTTGCCAGAATATTACAAAGAGCGGTTACTGGCATTCAATCACCATTCTATTACTGCCGACGGTTGGGTAATCATTAAAGCCCAGGAATACCGGAGTCAGGAGCAGAACCGAGAAGCCGCTGTAGCCCGGCTGAGTACATTGATTTCGCAGGCGATGGTGGTAGAAAAACCTCGCCGGGCGACGAAGCCGACCAAAGGGTCTAAAATTCGTCGCGTAGAAAGTAAAGTGCGCAAAGGTGCCACAAAAGCATTACGAGGCAAAATTCGTCAGCCTTAAATCGTGTTGCAGGACAATCTTTATCGCAGCACAAGGAAAAAGCAGTAGGGGAGAAACTGTGAAAAAAATCATTATCACGGCAGTGCTGGCGCTCGGGGCGCTGTCACTGTTCGGCTGCCACACCGCTGCCTTCAATCATGAAAAACCGCTTCAGGCGATGCAGCAAAGTTACAGCGGTGTTTTGCCTTGCGCAGATTGCAGCGGCTTAAAAACCTCATTGTTCCTGCAACAGGACGGGACTTACATCTTGCAGGAAGTGTATCAGGGCAGCAAAGAGGGCGATCAGAGCTTAGCCAGCTACGGCCGTTGGGCGCGCACGGCAGATAAACTGGTGCTGACTGACAGCCATGGCGAGAAGCGCTATTTCCATCCAAAAGATGAAAATCTGGAAATGCTTGATCACAGCGGTGAGCCGATCGTTTCTTCATTCAACTACACGCTGAAACCTGTGCAGCAGAGCCTGCCTAAAACGCCAATGGCACTGACCGGCATGATGCAATACAGCGCCGATGCGGCCTCTTTTAAAGATTGCGCAACGGGTAATATTTTCCCGATGTCTGCCAATAAAACGCTGGAAGCTGGCTACCTTGCTGCGCGTAAAGCGCCGAACCAGCTGGTCTTCATCTCGATGGACGGCCACTTTATGACAGAACCTTCAATGGAAGAGGGGCAAATGCAACGGGCGGTTGTTGCGGATAAGAATATCAGCTTTGATGCCAATAAAGTTTGCCCTTAGCCTTTAAGCTTTTATCGGATTGTACAAACAAAAATGCCCGCACAATGCGGGCATTTTAATGGGCGAACGTCTGTCGCTAAAATATTAACGCGGGATCTGGCTCAGCAGATATTCAACAATATCGCCTTGCTTAATCATTTGTTTTTCACCGCTGCGACGGTTTTTGTATTCCAGCTCTTCAGCGTCCAGATTACGATCACCAATCACAACGTGGTGTGGAACACCGATCAGTTCCATGTCTGCAAACATGACGCCCGGACGCTCTTTACGATCGTCGAGAATCACATCGATACCGTGTGAACGCAGTTCTTTGTACAACGCTTCCGCCGCATCTTTCACGCGGAAAGATTTGTGCATGTTCATTGGCAGAATCGCAACCTGGAACGGGGCAATGGCGTCCGGCCAGATAATTCCACGGTCATCGTGGTTTTGTTCGATAGCCGCAGCGACCACGCGGGTCACTCCGATGCCGTAACAGCCCATGGTCATGACCTGATTACGGCCATCTTCGCCCTGAACTGTTGCATTCATCGCTTCTGAGTATTTAGTACCCAACTGGAAGATGTGGCCAACTTCGATACCGCGCTTGATAACCAGAGTACCCTGACCGTCCGGGCTTGGATCGCCGGCAACCACGTTACGGATGTCTGCCACTTCTGGCAGCGCAACATCGCGATCCCAGTTAATACCAAAGTAATGTTTACCGTCGATGTTTGCGCCAGCGCTGAAATCGCTCATAGCGGCAACGGTGCGGTCAGCAACAACTGGCATTGGCAGATTAACCGGGCCGAGTGACCCCGGGCCTGCTGCAACGATTTCGCGGATTTCAGCTTCTGTTGCGAAAGTCAGCGGAGCAGCAATTTGTGGCAGTTTTTCGGCTTTGATCTCGTTCAGTTCATGGTCACCACGAACCAGCAGGGCAACCAGTTTATGGCCGCTTTCCGGGGTAGCGTGAACCATCAGGGTCTTCACGGTTTTCTCAACCGGCACCTGGAACTGTTCAGTCAGTTCAGCGATGGTTTTAGCATCTGGTGTTTCAACAACACGCATTTCTTCAGATGCTGCAGCGCGTGGCGTCGTTGGCGCTAATGCTTCAGCGAACTCAATGTTAGCCGCGAAATCAGAAGAATCAGAGAACACGACATCATCTTCGCCGCTCTGTGCCAGAACCTGGAATTCATGTGATGCGCTGCCGCCGATAGAACCGGTATCTGCCAGTACAGCACGAAAATCCAGACCCATGCGGTTGAAAATTTGGCTGTAAGCCGCATACATCGCATCGTAAGTTTCCTGAAGGGATTCCTGCGTCGTGTGGAACGAGTAGGCATCTTTCATCAGGAATTCACGTGAACGCATCACGCCAAAGCGCGGACGAACTTCATCGCGGAATTTGGTCTGGATCTGGAAGAAGTTCAGCGGCAATTGTTTGTAGGAACTGACTTCATTACGGATCAAATCCGTAATGACTTCTTCGTGGGTTGGACCCAGTACGAACGGACGCTCGCCACGGTCAACGAAACGCAGCAGTTCCGGGCCGTATTGTTCCCAACGTCCGCTCTCCTGCCATAAATTAGCGGGCTGAACTACCGGCATAGACACTTCAATGGCGTTCGCGTTGTTCATTTCTTCGCGTACGATGTTTTCAACTTTTTTGAGAACACGTAAGCCGGTTGGCAGCCAGGTGTACAGGCCGGAGGCCAGTTTACGGATCATACCAGCGCGAAGCATCAGCTGGTGGCTGATGACTTCTGCGTCGGCTGGCGTCTCTTTCAGTGTAGAGAGCAGATATTGAGTAGTACGCATGATGTGTTGGTTCCGTTAGCACTGCAAATTGCAATCGGGCTGCCAGCGGCAGCCAAAACGTGAAAAGTGGCTTAGTTTACCAGCGAGTTGGTGTTGCCAAAAGAGACGCAAAGGAAATTTAGTCTTCGTCGAGGGACATTACCTGATTCAGGGAGCCTACAACCCGCCAGCGGACATTAAATTCCAGCAGGCGAACGGCGTAATCCCGTTCAGCAGATTCACCTTTGCGGTAAGCAGGACGCGGATCCTGCCCTAATACCTGTGTAATAAAGCGGCGCAGATGCGGATATTTTCCTTCATGTTTTGCCAGTTGAGATACTGCCTGAGGGAGAAATTCCACGGGCATATCGGCTTGCGGCGCATGTTGGGCAAAACTCGCACGGGCTTCAGGATGGCTTTCTGCAAATGGCAGATAAGGTTTGATATCAACAACAGGGGTGCCATCGACGAGGTCGAGACTGCCAAGTTGCAGAATCACACTCTGCCCCTGACAGTGAATGCCTTTTAGTTCAACCAGCGACATGCCCAGCGGATTGGGGCGAAAAGTTGAACGTGTGGCAAACACGCCAGTACGAATATTGCCACCAAGGCGCGGCGGACGCACCGTCGGGCGCCACCCCCCGTCCATCGTCTGATGAAAGATGAACATCACCCATAAATGACTGAAATCTTCCAGCCCGCGTACGGCCTCGGGCTGGTTATAAGGAGCATGAAGATGTAATTCGCCGCCTCCATCCTGAACTAACCCCGGCTGGCGCGGAACAGCAAACTTCTCTTTGTAGGGAGAATGAATGGTCCCTATTTGCTCAAAAGAAAATGAGGTCATTTAAAGGTGACATTCAGAGCCGAACCCTGACAAATTGCCTGCTGGAAACAGCCAGGGACGCCGCCGACGATCTCGCACTGATGCAACAGCACCGCATTTGCTTTCATATAAGAGGCGCGGGTCAGCATTCTTTTACGCGCAGCCGCAAGGCTTGGTGGCGTATCGTTTTGATCGCTCTGGCAAGACTCGCCAGAAACTTCACCCAGGTCGCGGAAAGGTGTTCCGACCAGAGCTTCAGCATCTTTATACAGTTTGACGGGGGCAGGGCGAACCGGAGCCGGTTTTGGTTTGACAGGTTTTGGCTCTTCTTTAACAACAGGTGCAGTGGTTGTTGGCTGTGTGTGTTGAGTCAGGGAACAACCCGCCAGCAAAAGTGCCGACAAACAGAGAGGTAAAGCACGCATGGTATGTCCTCTGCTTTTTTAATATGTTTACAGGAAAGAATGTGGCGTTATTGAACCAAGGTATTGAGGAAATAACAAGGCGGGCATAAGCCCGCCTTGAATTTATTTGTGAAAGGAATATTTGCGAGAGTAATTATCAGGATAAATACTGAGTTCCTGACATTCGCGAATTACCAGCCTTTCACCGCGCCGCCGTTGAAGATCTTGTTCGCTGCGGCGTTAACTTCGTCAGACTGGTAAGCCTGAACGAATTTCTTCACGTTTTCAGCATCTTTATTGTCTTCACGCGCAACGATCAGGTTAACGTACGGAGATTCTTTATCTTCAACGAAGATGCCGTCTTTCTCTGGCGTCAGGTTAATCTGGCTGGCGTAAGTGGTGTTGATTACAGCCAGTGCGATTTTTGCATCATCCAGTGAACGTGGCAGTTGTGGTGCTTCCAGCTCAACCAGTTTCAGGTTTTTAGGGTTCTCAGTGACATCCAGAACAGTCGGCAGCAAGCCAACACCGTCTTTCAGTTTGATTAAACCTTGTTTTTGCAGCAGCAGTAATGAACGGCCCAGGTTAGTCGGGTCGTTTGGCAATGCAACCTGATCGCCATCTTTCAGCTCATCGATAGACTTAATTTTTTTAGAATAACCGGCGATTGGGTAGACGAAAGTATTGCCGACCGGAACCAGTTTATAACCACGATCTTTAATTTGTTGATCCAGGTAAGGTTTATGCTGGAAGGCGTTAACATCGATATCGCCTTTGCTCAGCGCTTCGTTTGGCAGCACGTAGTCGTTGAAAGTCACCAGCTCTACGTCAAGCCCATATTTTTCTTTAGCGACTTTCTGTGCAACTTCAGCAACCTGCTGTTCAGAACCGACAATCACACCCACTTTAATATGGTTAGGATCCTGTTCTTTCGGCCCGCAACCAACTAAAGCCAGCGTTCCCAGAAGCGCGCCGACAACTGCAATGGATTTAAATTTATTAGACATGTCCTTTCCTCAATAAGCGGATAAAAATTATTCGCAGGGTTAGCTATTACAGCTGTTGTTTCATTATTTATGCGTGACTGCTTTTACGATGCGGTCGCCGCAAAACTGAATTAAATACACCAAAACGACTAACAGGACTAATACCGTATTCATTACAGTTGCGTCATAACCAATGTAACCGTACTGATAACCGATTTGCCCTAATCCACCAGCACCGACAGCACCGCCCATAGCAGAATAACCCACCAGAGTGATCAGCGTGATAGTGGCTGCGTTGACCAGACCCGGCAAAGCTTCCGGCAACAAGATTTTACGGATGATTTGCATTGGCGTGGCGCCCATGGCGCGTGAGGCTTCAACCAGACCGCTTGGGATTTCCAGCAACGCATTCTCAACCATACGCGCGATAAATGGCGCCGCGCCAACGGTCAGGGGGACAATTGCCGCCTGTAAACCGATTGAAGTCCCGACGATCAGACGTGTGAACGGAATCATCCAGACGAGCAGAATAATAAAAGGTATAGAACGGAAAATGTTAACCAGCGCAGACATCACGCGATAGACGTTTTTGTTCTCTGCAATCTGCCCCGGACGGGTGACGTAAAGCAGCACGCCAAAAGGCAGACCCAGAACGAAACCGAAGAAGCCAGAGGTCAGTGTCATGATGACAGTTTCCCAAATCCCCCGACCCATTAACCACATCATTGGCTCAGACATAACCGAGTACCTCTACTTTTACCTGATTTTCATGCAGGAACTGAATTGCTGCCTGAGTGTTTTCTTCTGCACCGTGCATTTCTGTCAGCATAATCCCGAACTTCACGCCGCCGGCATAATCCATCTGAGCACTGATAATATTATTGTTTATGTCGAAACGGCGCACGGCCTCTGAAAGCAAAGGCGCATCAACGGACTGGCCGGTGAATTCCAGACGTAATAAAGGTACCCGACCGGCTTCAGGTTCAGGAACCAGACGTACGGCGTAATCTTCCGGGACATCCAGGTGCAGCGTTGACTGAATAAACTGCTGCGCCAGCGGGGTTTTAGGGTGTGAGAACATCTCACTCACTTTATCCTGCTCGATTAATTTGCCATCGCTGATCACCGCAACCTGATCGCAAATGCGCTTAACGACATCCATCTCGTGCGTGATCAACAAAATAGTTAATCCAAGGCGACGGTTGATATCTTTCAGCAATTCAAGAATTGCGCGGGTGGTCGCCGGGTCAAGAGCACTGGTCGCTTCATCGCACAACAAGACTTTAGGATTGCTGGCCAGAGCGCGCGCAATCGCCACACGCTGTTTTTGACCGCCGGAAAGATTGGCCGGATAAGCATCATGTTTATCTTCCAGGCCCACAAGGCTCAGCAACTCGGAAACACGTTTTTTGATTTCAGCAGAAGAAAGGTTATCCAGCTCCAGCGGCAATGCCACATTGCCAAAGACAGTACGTGACGACAGCAAATTAAAGTGCTGAAAAATCATACCAATCTGGCGGCGTGCGCGGGTCAGCGCTTTCTCGGAGAAGGACATCAAATCCTGACCATCAACCAGTATCTGGCCTTTGGTCGGGCGTTCCAGCAAATTGACGCAGCGGATTAATGTACTTTTCCCCGCGCCAGATGAGCCGATTACGCCATAAATTTGCCCGGCAGGGACGTGAAGACTCACGTCAGAGAGCGCGACGATCTGGCGCGAACCCTGCTGGAAAACCTTGGTGATGTTTGAAAGTTTAATCATATTTTTTTTATTCTGTCTTTTTGCCGTGACGTGGTGAAATTAACTCTGCGGGAGCACTTCCCCGAAGCATGTCGTGGATGCTAAGGCGTCTAGACGTCTAAGTCAACCAGGTTAGCGTTCTCACGAGCAGTGAAAACATGCGATACTGATGCCGTTAACCCGCCATCAGGAGCAAATTCGTGGCACAACCAGTTTCAGCAATCTTTCTTGACCGTGATGGGACTTTGAATGTCGATCACGGCTATGTACATGAAATCGATGATTTCCAGTTTATCGATGGTGTTATTGATGCCTGCCTTAAACTCAAAGAGATGGGCTTCTTATTGGTATTAGTTACCAATCAGTCCGGTATCGCGCGCGGTAAGTTTACCGAAGATCAGTTTATGACGCTGACGGAGTGGATGGACTGGTCGCTTGCCGACAGAGGCGTCGATCTCGACGGCATCTATTTCTGCCCGCATCATCCCGAAGGTACCGTTAAAGAGTTTACTCAGGTTTGCGATTGCCGTAAGCCTCTGCCAGGTATGTTTATGACAGCCAAAGAGGAACTCAATATTGATATGGCTTCATCTTATATGGTGGGCGATAAACTCGAAGACATGCAGGCAGCTGCGGCGGCGGGTGTCGGCCATAAGATTTTAGTACGCACCGGCAAGCCGGTTACCGAACAGGGTGAAAGTGCAGCCGACGCCGTACTGGAAAGCTTTGCTGCATTGCCTTCCTTTATAGCAAAAGCGCAAAAATAACTGTCTTTGGATAAAAAAACGGCAAACGAAATAAAACTGTATTTATTCGCTTGCCATTAAAATCGAACTCCCTATAATGCCGCTCCATCGACAGGGAACAACGTGAACAACATCACGAAGTGACCGGGTCGGAAAG
>NZ_JAEMGT010000229.1:0-3806 GCF_017655185.1 Rahnella sp. ChDrAdgB13
TTATGAGGCGATGCTGCATTTTACCTGCGGCATCATTATCTGGAATAAAATCCTATTGGGATAGGCTCTAAAGAAATAAAAAATGAAATCGATTAATAAATAACAGGCTTTGCAAAATATTATTCTGTCAGCAGGGATTATAACGGAGATCACAATAATGATATAAAGTGGTTATAACGTAATGTAATTGTCACGCAGGCATGATTTAATTATAGGTGCTATTTTTATCCGATAATTGTTATTAAATATTTCGAATCTGAATACCGTTGAATTTACATTTGATTGTATTACAAACAATTCGGATGTTATTTGCACTAAAGTATACATTTTGTTTTTTGGTGTTACATTTAAAAATAATAATGTCGAATTATTAATCCGTATATATCTTTTTCTTATAGGGAACTTTCTGAATTTTCACTTTGTCGCCCGTCTTACCTATGTTAATTATTTATACGCGGCGCAAGACCGCTCACACATCACATAAATAATAATGACAGGGTAATAATGAACAATTTAAAAGCGTCAATCTTAATTGGCGGTGTCGTGCTGTCGGCTTTATCGGCAAGTGCGCAGGCCGAGATTACTGTTTTAGATAAAAATCCTCAGAGTAATTCTTTGCTGGCACCGTTAAGTTTACAGGTGGGCGGGAGTATTCGTCCTGAGTGGATTTTCAATAACGGCGATGAGCCGGGCTATTATAAAAATGGTCATGACGGTGGTACACGTTTCCGTTTCCGTGGTGATTATAAACTGACGCAAGACACTTCCATCATCGCTTACTACGAGCTGGGTGTGGACATGGCGCACCTGCTGGGCATGGACGGGCACTATGAAGAAGGCGCACGTCGCGATACTCAGCGTCAGTTATATGCCGGGTTTAAAGACGACCGTTACGGCACATTAACCTACGGCCACCAGTACGGGATTTATTATTCCGTCGTCGGGATTAAAAGCGACGTCTGGGATAACGATGGTCACGCGGGCGGTACAGGTATTGGTATTAACGGCAACTACGACGGTGCCAATAAACCAAAGAACAGTATTAAATATACCAACGACTTTGGTCCTCTGACGTTATATGCAAACTATTTGCTGCCGGAAGATCAAATCGCTGCCGGTGAAAATCAATATTACCGTCGTAATAATGGCGGTGGTTTAGGTTTCGATTATAAGCTGACCAAAGATTTAGTCTGGAGCGCAGCCTATAGTGTGACCGACGCGACGGTTAAAGATAATCAATATAATGAAAAAGATTATCACCAGCAGCTTTCCGGTACTGCGCTAACCTGGCAGCCGGGTAACTGGTATATCGTCGGGACCGGCAGTTATTACAAAGACTTTGTACCAAGCACGCGCGCCAATCCGGTGGATCATTACTTTGCGGGCAGCGGCTACGGCGTTGAAGGTTTCGTCGGTTATACCTTTAATATCGACAAACCGTTCCTGAAATCTATTCAACCTTACGTTGCAGCCGATTCCCTGCAGCTGAAAGGCGGCGAAGATTTCCATGCAAACCACACCTATTTTGGTGCGGGCACCACGATCGGTTACGGCCTGTCAGTTTATGTAGAACGCACACTGGCGCATTCAACCGACGGCGAACCGGATCAGACCTGGGTGACCGTGTTCTACGATTTCTAATTACCGATTGCCTCGTGTTTTCAATTGCCAGCGCCGAAATGCGCTGGCTTTTTTATGCCCTGAATCCCAGCGTTATGCCGCCATCGGCTCTTCCTCTACAACGATGTCATCATCGGTAAACGGCAGTTCCAATGCCAGATTCAGCACCTCTAATCGCTCACAAAGAATAAACCCCAGCAAGTCTTTGGCCTGCGCGTTATCCAGCGTCACGATGGCATAAGCCAGCGCCCGGCATTGATCGACGATCTCTTCGAGTTCCAGCTGTGTATTGTCATAAAGGTCAGACATGGGCTGCCTCCTGTGCGGAGGTGTTGAGCAGAGCAGTAGTATAAAATTCCATTTTAATTCTCCAGCTGATAGTTGATTAACTACCTCCAGAGACGCTAATCCCGGTGGTGGTAGCTCAAACAGCGTTAGCGTTCCGGCCAGTCTGGAATCCGGTGCCTCCTGAGAAGCCACTGCCTGAGCCACCATAATTTGGGTGAGTGCAGACCGTACCACATTTGCTCTATTTTCATAGAGTTGATGGTACCAAACTGGGACAGAACGCTAATTCTGACTGCGGGTTTTGCCGCAGTGAGGAGAGACTACATCATGGGAATTTATACAGTAAGAAGAATTTTTAGGCAGTTTTCATTCTTGCGAGATGTCTTGGAAAAGGGATGTAAATGAGATGAAAATCTACTGAAGGAAGAATGAAATAACGGGCAGCAAACACTACGTTTTAGTCATAAAAATTTGAAATCAATTAGGTAGCTGGCATAGTAACGTGAACCCCTAAACTTCCATAAAACAGACGGATAATTTCCTATGGCTGGCGTAAACCATTGGACTCGCGATCAATTGTTGGTGGCGTTTACTCTCTATAGCCAAATTCCTTTTGGTAAATTGCATTCTAAAAACCCCGATATTATTCATTACGCCGAACTTATAGGCCGAACACCCGGTGCTTTAGCAATGAAGTTAGTGAATCTAGCAAGCCTTGATCCTTTCATTATTGAATCTGGCCGCACAGGCTTGAAAGGTGCTTCAAATACTGATCGGGAACTCTGGAAGGAGATGAGGCTAGATACTGAAACGTTCGATTTCGAATGTTTGCGTGCAATGAACAAGCTCGATAAACCTGCGACAACTTTGCATGACAGTGGCCCCGTAGATTTCAGTGGACGAGAAAGAACGACTATCGTTAAAGCGCGTGTCGATCAGCAGCTATTTCGCAAAAATGTTCTTGCGGCCTATGAATATCGTTGCTGTCTTACGGAGTTGGAAGAACCGGCCCTACTGGTTGCAAGCCATATTCGGCCTTGGGCTGATGCTGTCGAGCATCGTTTGAACCCAAGCAATGGGCTATGCCTTTCAAGTTTGCACGACAAAGCATTCGATCGCGGATTGATTTCTTTTAATGAGCATTTAGAAATGATCGTCTCGCCAAAGCTCAAGAAGTTGACCAGCGATATTGCGATTGAGAATTTTGCTAAATATGAAGGGAAGCAGTTACGGATGCCGGTAAGTTATCCGCCTGACATGAGTCAACTGAAGTATCATCGGCAAAATATTTTTATTGGAAAAATATAGATTTTTTCATCTGCATTTCGGCTACCTCCACTTTAATGGTATTTGCGAGGAATCTCCTAAAAAAGAAAGTAACTAATGTAAATGCTTTTAGTAACTTGCATGCTAGTACCGTTCACCATAGAGTTATTAAAAGCCATTTGACAAAGCCTATAAATTTCAAATAGATGCTGTAATGACTTCTAAAGTTACAAATCAACTACTGTTTCTATTGACAGTGAAATTTTGCTTGCGCAAAATGGTCTGTAAGTTTTTTGCTTAGAGAATTATAAAATGAGTACCTTATCAAACGTTGTCACTGTTTCAGACGCAGCTAAAATGTTGTCGCTTAGCCCTCAGCAAATACGGAATTTCTGTAAAAATGGCAAGCTCGCAGCTTATCAGTCGGGAAAGACTTGGCTTATTGATAAGAAAAGTATTTTTGATATTTTAAGCATGAATAATGATAGGGTCGGTATGCTGAAAAATAATGAATTGAGAGCCCTTAGTTTTTTCAGTGGCGCAATGGGTTTAGATCTTGGTGGGCTTTGTTGAATAAATCGAACTTTTTGCCGTAATCAGGATCAGATCACCACATTCTCGATCCTGTAGCG
>NZ_JAEMGT010000230.1:0-1478 GCF_017655185.1 Rahnella sp. ChDrAdgB13
AGGGTAAATTTCCGCTTTGAAATCTGCGATACCTACCAGCGTGTCTACGAAAGATGTTTTGAGAATTACGAATTGACCGAAGGCGCTATGTGCCGTCTGAAAGTCAGTCAGCAAACGCATGCCGCTGAATTCGTCTTGGTTTTTCATGTAATGATCGCTCATGTAAATAGCTGTTCATCCATACAGTATATTTAAATTTTCAACTGATCAACCGAAGACTTTAACTTGAGGCTCTCAAATTTATCATGAAGCGACTGAGGGTAGATTTCGCGATAGACACGCCACAGCACATCTAATGAGCGGTGTCCGGTGACTTGGGCAACTTCTTCTAAACTAAAACCAGCTTCAAACAATCTGCTGGCACCTTCCCGGCGTAAGTCGTGATATCTCAAATCAGAGATACCCAACTCGTCGCGGACAGCACGAAAAGTTTGAGTGATTGAACGGTCTCGGAAAGGGAATACCCGGTCATCAATTTTTGGTTGTTTCTTGAGAATCTCCCAGGCATTTCCCAATAGTGGGACAATCATGTGATTGCCTTCTTTTTTCCTTGGATCCTTCCTGTCTCTAACCAAAACAGCCTTTTGCACCTCATCAACATCAGACCACAATATCCGGGTGACTTCCCCGATTCTCATGCATGATAGGATTGAGAACTCGAAAATTTCAGCAAAGGGTGTTTTTTGATATGACGTCTCAGTACGAAGCTTAAGCCCCTTTAGAATCAGAGTAATTTCTTCTTTTGTCGGTCGGCGGTTTCTGGCATTAGCGACCCCGGTCATATTCATCAGTGACATCATGGTTTTTGCACTTTTGAAAGCGTCAATATCAACGTCAATATTGAATAGGGGTTTTGCGGCGTTCAGGACTGAGGCTATGCAATTGATGTCATGAACTGCCGTTGATGGCTGCACTGTCCGTAATCGGTAGGTGCAGTGGTCGATGTAGCTGCTGGATGTCAAAGCATCAACAGGGATATTCACTATTTCGCAGCGTTTAAGTATTTTAAAAACGTCGCCCGATGATCTTCCGACTTTAATATGCGGGTGAGCGATATACTTCTCAATGAGTTCGCCAAGGGTGATGGACTGTGACGTCTTGATTTTCTCATAGCCGTTTTGTTCTATATCAGCTACTCTTGCGACACCCCATGCTTTAGCAAGGCTTTGCTTAGTGAATGTTTTTCGTTCTCTGTGCAGATATTTACCTGATTCCTTAACGCCAACCGTGCAGCGATAGCGTAAATCACCGGAAGCGGTTTCTCTCTTTTCAATACTGTAATAAGCCATTCTATTATCCTTCGATAACACAGACCTTAGGGGGTGCTGTGCGGGGTGCCCATCAGAATAAAATAGCTTAAAATGTACGTATAATCACCATAAAAATACAGTATAAATGTACAGTGATTGAGGCAACTAATTGATTTAATGTTAATTTATAACCCCATCGAAATCTAAAATCATGCCATTTTGGCGGGG
>NZ_JAEMGT010000231.1:0-1907 GCF_017655185.1 Rahnella sp. ChDrAdgB13
GCGTGTGCATGGTACCTTCCCTGACGCTGAAGTGAAGGTTAAGCCGATGGTGACGCTCAGTAGCATCAATACCGACGCCAGCAAAGCACAGAAGGCGATTCTCGCCGGGATAGTTGAAGAGATGTTCGATGATGCCGGTAACTGGCTCGGAGTGGAATAAGGGGGATTTATGCGTGTAGAACTGACTATCGATAAAACCAAGCAGCTTCCCGCCGGTGCAGTCGAAGCATTTAGAGCGGAGTTTGAGAAAAGGCTTACCAAAGATTATCCGGACGCCAAGTTTAGCGTTCGACGAGCTGGCAATGATGGGCTGTCAGTTCTGGGCGGTTCGCCTGACGATAGAGAAGTGATAGATATGATGTTGCAGGATACGTGGGAAAGCGCGGACGACTGGTTTCAGCCATAAGTAACTCGTCATACTCTTATATCCCTGATATATCCCCAGTATTTGTGTTGCCCCCTTTCGGATCTATTATGCTCTGGGTTTTTAGGCATATGCCGATAGGGTACACACAGAAGCGTAACTAACTGAGATTAGTACGCGTAAATTATTTGCCGGGAAATATATTATTCAATAGGGAATGATATGACTCATGAGTTAACGCTAAATTTTACGGAAAATATATTCTACTCGACAAAAGAAGCGGTCACGATCAAGGAAGTGATAGCCTCTCTTCAAGGTTGGGAAGCAGTAATAAGGCAGTCTCAAGGTGTACTAAAAGAGCTGACTCATGCTAATATTTTGGATGTAACTGTACACGTTGAAAGGTTAGAGGCTGGCAGTTTATATGAAGATATTGTCATTAAAATCCTTTTTGGCAGCCAAGAAGAGTTAGACAAATTCCTCGAAGGCATTCATGCAAAAATCGGAGATGGGAAATTGAGAAATGCTCTGATATCAGCAGTGGTTGCATCTTTACTTGCATATGGACTTCTTCTTGCTAGCAAGGCTATGAGCCCAGACACCACAAGCCATTTCGAGGCAAACAACAACACAATTATAAATATCGGGGCTGGTGAGGCAAATATTTCTCCTGAACGGCTTCAATCTATTATTGAAAGCACGGTAACCAACAAAAAGGTTCTAGCTAAAGGAGCAGTGAAGACTCTTCAACCGGCGCGAAGTGATGAAAACGCAACCATGAGCATTGGGGTTGGAGCTTCTACGGTCACGATACCAGCTGAAACCATTAAACAAGCACCATCCGAAGTTTCTTTTGAAGCTGACACCTACACGCAGGATCATAGTGATGTAGATATCGAAATCAGAGCACTGGATTTAGATAATCCTGAAAAAGGATGGGCAGCAGTTATACCTGGCTTAATTGATCGAAGGGTTAAACTTGTTTTAGCTCCAGGGATAGACACGAAGAAACTCGCTGGCAGGTTTGCGTTCCGTTCTGACGTTACGATCACTTATAAATTAACAAATAAAGATAATGAATATAAACCTGTAGAGATATTTCTTAAGGACATTATTGAGTAAAATCCATACAGGTCTGTTACTTGTAGAAGCTCGAACCCGGCCACCGAGCCGGGTTTTTTGTGCCTGTAATCTGGCACTTATAAGGAATTGGTTTAATATCCAGTTAGCTGACGTAAGATTAGCAACAGATTCCTATCTCTCAAGCCCGCCGTTCTGACGGGCTTTTTTTTACTCTGGCTCACCGCCAAATGCTTGGCCCGGTGATCATTCGACAGTTGTTGCTTTCGTAAATTCTCCAGTCTTCGGATCATACGAATCACCAATACCGCCAGCAGCAGGGTCATCCACCCTGACAGCAATACAACCATCAGGCGGAGCCCATTCCTGAACACCGTCCCAGTCGATACGGTTGATAACAATGTTTGTTGAAATATCAATCACCGCGTAAGTGTAAGTTTCATCATCCATCATGCGTACTCCC
>NZ_JAEMGT010000042.1:0-2230 GCF_017655185.1 Rahnella sp. ChDrAdgB13
GGGCGAGGGCCAAGCTCTCTCCGCTTCATGCGATGGTAGCTAACCACCACATGCTTATTACATACAAGGGCGGGTGGGTTCAGGCAGCGGCGTCGGGGTAAACGTGATAATGCTTTCTGCGGGCAACGTGCCCAGCAGCACGGCGATATCCTGTTGCTGTGTCAGCAAATACTGTTGCGGCACACTGTTGCTGTAGCTGACGTCGTAGCTGATTTTGGTCGGGATCTCATCCACTGAATGGATATTTCGCAGCGTATTACTGACCAGCAGCGACGCCGTTTCTACCAGAGAATTCCTGACCCGTTCGCGGGTCTGTTCTGAAGGTGCATTATCAAACTGTTCGTCCAGGGTAATCACACCGGCATCGATCTGCTGGTTGAGCAGGAGGGCGATGGTCTGCGGCTGACGGGCATCTTCACTGAACGCCAGCGTCAGAAATGCAACCCAGTCCGTTTCCATCCGTGCCGCCGCGCGGCTGCTGACGCTGAACTGGCTGCGGATCCGCAGGTAAACCTTGTTTTTATCGCCTCTGATAGCGTCGTCCAGAACTCCGCTTTCGCTATGCGTCAGCGCCATACGGGATTGCTCAAACTCAACGTCATAACTGTCCGCTTCCGGCTGATGGACAAAACGCAGGAACAGGGACTGACGGACATCGCCCTGGATCAGACTGATCTCGCCCGGCGACGGGATGAAATGTTCCCGGATATACGCTTTTAACGCCGGGGTATCTGCGGGCTGTGCAGGAGCGACGAAGGTCGCCATTCCCCCGCCGGGGCTGGTCAGTAAATGCAACGCGCTGATCTGACCTCCGGGAGTATCCAGCACGACCTGAGGGGCAAAGCTGCCATAGGTGTAGGCCTCCGGTGGCAGCGTCTGATCATGGAAAGCAAAGTCCCGGCCAAGCAGAAAGAAGTTTTGTAGCGTCTGCTCAGGGTTTAAATATTCAGTGTTCATCTTTCACCTTTAAAATCAATTGTTTGATTACCGGTTACATAGGCTGACCACGGGCCACCAGCAGATCTGTAGCGAAAACCGCTGGCATAAATAGAGGTGACCGTCCATTTGTAGTCGAATGTGTTATGCAGATGAGTGAAGTTATATTTTGCGGCAGGCATCAGGCTTTGCGGCTCAAACTCGAATTCTGCCGCAGTGACGCCGTCCGGAAGATTCACCGTGATGCGCGCCAGTTGCGCCCCAAACTGCGGAAAACTGTATGCGCCCAGTGTGGTGGACAGAGTGACTGGCCCGGGCAGCGGAACCACGCCTTCCCCGGATATCTGACGGGCTTCCACGTCGGCATACGTATTGCCGCAGAGGATCGGGTAACTGAAATCGGGCGCGTCAGAGGTTAATTTAAGGTTCTGATCCACGCCGCCAGAATGATAAGTCCCGCTGATTATGCTCTGGCGGGCAAAACCTTCATCCAGGCTGAGGGTCAGGAACTTACAGGGTAACGACGTGGGATCCAGCACCAGAAAGCGGTCCGCGCACTGCAACGGATCACCGGAGATTGTTTGCCAGCTTCCCCCGTGAAAATAATTCACGCGGACCTGATAGAAGAAGGGGCTTACGCCAAGTGAGCTGTTAAAAAACGTGAAGGTGACGCGACTTTTATCCGGCGTCAGAGCCTGCGTTTGTGTTTGTTTTTGCGGATAAATATTACCGGCCGGCAGCGTCAGCTGAATATCGATAGAAACGCCCGCGCCCAGCCCTGGCGGTGGCGTGCAAAAAACGTCGATCGCCCGTTTGTCTTCTGGCATAGGGGGCGGAGTGACCCGGTGAATTATCGTGTCGGGCGACTTTTTGGCAATTTGCTGCGCAGCGCTGAAGGGATCGAGTAAAAAGCTCAAAGGGCGCAGGCTCAGCACGACGGTATCAAGTATGAAAATTACCCGGCCGCTTTGTGGTTGCGACGCCAGGCAGATCATGGCGACATTGCTGTTCGCCGGGCCCGCACAGGGTGAACCCGCCAGGTTACAGAGCCGGTCAAGGAAGGCCTGACAGAACATTCGAATCGCGGCGAGATCGTTCACCGGCAGCGCCGGGGCGATCGTCAGAGGCAGTTGACGGATATTTTGGTACAGATATTGCGTTAACAGCTCATAGCCAAACGCCACCCGGGTGCCGTCAGCGGTAACGGTTCCCGGAACGTTATCGGGGCTTTGTTGAATAAATCGGATTTAGATAAAAGCTCCCCTCGTCGCCGACTTCCTCAGGTAATCCGTAC
>NZ_JAEMGT010000232.1:0-1695 GCF_017655185.1 Rahnella sp. ChDrAdgB13
TGTACGGATTACCTGAGGAAGTCGGCGACGAGGGGAGCTTTTATCTAAATCCGATTTATTCAACAAAGCCATTCGCCTCATAAAGATCTGACCGAAAAACGTGCCGATGCCATCAGACAGGCGGCGGGTAACGTACACACTTACCGTATCCGGGTCTGATGAGTTTACCGGTCTGAAACGCAGCAAGTGTGGGGTGGTAATCATTTTGATACTGATCGAGTGAACCTCGACTAAGCCGTCATCCCTTTAGTGGCGCGGCTTGAGAGAGATTCAGTGATTTGATACTCGTCCTGAAAAAATGACTGAAAAGTGATTTTTTTGAACGGTATTTGAGTTGGAATGATTGTGGTTTAAATAAGTTTGAATGGCGTTTAAATGTTTTCTGAATGTGGTCATGTCAAAAGTGGCCAGTCTGATCATAGCAAGGCTATGGCGCCCGCCTATAATTCAATTAGCTGGCCTGCTTTCTTTTAGTCGTTAGGCTTTGGGGGAGTATTTCGCCTGCATTATCGGGATCACACTCTCCAGCTTCTTCATCGATACGAGCTGCTTCCTCAAGTGTTTGTGGCTGTAAGCCAAGTATCTTTTCTTTCATTACACGATCCAGCCTTAGAAGCTTGATGTTGTCCTCATCAAGTAGGTACAAAACAGTCTCAACGCCTTTACGGGTAAGGGTTTCAACTAACCCCCTTCTTTCCTCTTCGTCCAGAAATGATAGCATTTCTGATAACTTCTCCAGATTATTGCCCCTCGGCAACTCGGATTGGTTCTTTTGGTTTTTATTGGTGTCAGTTGGACCATCCCCCTCACCACTGGTTAGCCATTCCATAGTGACTCCTTCAACTTCAGCAATTTTAGCCAATTGGCTATGTCGTGGGACTGGTTGGATTTCTTTCCTTCGATAGTAGTTCTTAAGCGTGTTTACATTTATACCCCAAGCCCGAGCAGCAGCACTCCTTGAAGGGTAGCGTTCAACTAACTTGAAAACTCTCTCAATTACAGGTTCTTTTTCCGCTTGGGGAAAAGAACCATTTAGTTCTTTTGTCATGGCGCGTTCTTTTCTATTTAACTCACTGATATAAAATGAGTATTTAAATTAATATCCGAATACACCAAAAACACCTTGATTTGGTTCTTTTGGCTCGTTAAGATTTTATCCGTAGAGATAACCCGATGGTTATCCCTCTGAATAACTTTTTAGGATAGATGAATGATGAACCAAAAAGAAGATCTGCTTGCCGATTGGCACCCAGAAGACATCAAGTCTGAGATCCACAAGCGTGGTTTGTCTTTTAGCGAGCTTAGCCGCCGAAATGGTTACGCAGCCGGTTCTTTGAAAACTGTATTGCGCACACCTTGCAAGCCATATCAGCGGATCGTTGCTGAAGCATTAGGGGTAACGCCTGAAATTATCTGGCCCAGCCGTTATAAAACAGAAAGTTATATGCGTAAGGCGTCCTGATTATGTTTATTGTCGCAAAAGAACTGCTGGGTGTTGTCGGACTCCCCGCGACAGTCAAAGGGATTCGTGAGGCTCTTTGTCGTCTTTCAGCGGGAACGCCTGAATGGGTTCGTAAACGTGAAGGCACCAAAGCTTTCGAATATCACGTTGATTGCCTGCCTGAAGAAGCGCGAAAAGTTGTGCAGGCCCGTGCGGCGCAGCGTGTGCTGGCGGAATCCCGTGCCTCTGCTCCT
>NZ_JAEMGT010000233.1:0-2602 GCF_017655185.1 Rahnella sp. ChDrAdgB13
CCACAGAGGGGGCTTTGAAAGCGATAATAGGAATGTTTACAACATGTATTCGGCGGGATTATTGGATCACAAGTGACTCACTTAGTCAACTTTTAACCTGGGGTTAGCTATGTTTCACTTCCACTGATTACGTTGTGAAACATTACCAGACAAATCATTATCAGGTTCAGGGTGATTCATGGGGGTTGCTGTCGGATTGGGGCGAGGCGCTTTTGGCTTGCCACCGTTAATGCTGGAGGCAACACCTAACGGTAAGCCGATTACAAGTCCTGAAATTAATACGCCATACAGGGCGAAACCAACATATCCAACCGCAGCAAGTAAGATAATACCCAAAAGTCGGAACACCCATATCATCCGGGTCATCAAATAGATAGATATGACACAGCCTGCAAGTATGTAAATCATGATCTTATCCTTAAATTCTCTACCCAAAAGGTTGGATTTCGGTTTTTTATTTGCATGGATAACTTTTTGCCATTTCAGCCACGTAAGCCAACGCGACAGGCGCTGATAGGTCAACGTCTCGATCTCCGCCCAAGATATACACATCTACCATTTTGCTGACAAACGTATCGTCAATCACTAAATCCTTGGGCGGACAACTGTAATTAACGAACTGTTTATCATCTTTATGTGTATATCCCTCAATAGCCGAAGTACTAATTTCTGACTCCGCCACACCTTGAAGATAGGAATTAAGGATAATTTTAGTCGTGGCCGATGTGGCTGATTTTTCTTTAAGTTTCAGATACCCCGCCAAATCCAGCGCTTGGGCCGAAGATAAAAAAAGCAGACCCACGCAAACCACACTTATATAAATTTGTTTCATTTGATTTCCCTTATGGAATTAGCCCACCAACGATGCCAAACGAGGAACAATCGGCCTTGACATAAGTCAAATAACCATTGATATCCTTTGCATTCTTTCATCTACTAGGCAACAAAAAGGCCGCTCGGAAGCGGCCATCATTGCTAGAGATTCTACCTTCAATATTCAAAATAAATGGTAGCTATGCCACTGTAACTATCGAAAGAAACGGCCGTAATCCGATAACTGGCGGGCAAAAGCGCCCCTAACCGGTAGCCAGGCCACGCAGAGTAAGGAATGACTGGAGCACCCTCAGCATTCCAATCCCGACACCCCAGAGAGTTAGCCGTGGTTGAGTTTTTACCGCAGGTGACAAAGCCGAAGGGTTTACCATTAACGGTCACGCTCGCAGCCATAGCCGCAGAGGCTTGTTCCGCAGCATGATTTGACGCATTCGAATTAGAAATGATTACATTTGCACTGGCATCAACTGAAACCAAAACAAGCAATAAACTCATGATTGCCGCCTTAAGTTTCATTGCATACCCTCCACTCTGACAGGTAACCACCGCACAACATGACCAGTGATATTCTCGTTTGTAGAACGGCAGATCATCATGCCTGGCACAACATCAAGATATGCCCAGCAAAACCTTGGCCAGCCCTGCAACTGTAATTCTTCATCGATTTCAACCAGTGCATTAATGGCTTTTCCTGCGCCTGTTTCGTAACAAGCCTGCGAAGCATGGGGGAGGTAATAACGCTCCCGCCCATCAATCCACGGAAACAGGCCTGCACCGACATACACTTTATAGATTACCGGGACAGTCACCTTCAGGGCTTCCTGAATTTCTTTATGCTTCTCCTTAGCCGCGACAATAAGACTAACGTGACCGTGTGTTACGAAATACTCACCCTGACCAGCAATATAACCCCGAAGAACATCACGCCAAGGCATTCCTGCTTTGACAAGCTGCGCACTTCGAGATGCCAGAGAAGGTTCAGCACTTGCCTCAAGGGCAAACCGGGCCAACATTGCACCTTCTTCAGCACTCTGACGCACAGAACCATAGGCGATCTCTTCAAGACGCTTTCTACCTATACTTTTAAGAAGATCATTCATCGTCAGCCTCCATCGCATCAGGCAGAGGCATCCAGTATTTCACAGTAGTTTCATCATCTTCACCATACCAGCCACTGTATTCGCTACAGATATCAACATCGCGTGAACCATCCGCATGCTGAACCATCAGGAGTTCATTGTAAGGCGGCACCTGATCTGCAGGACGCCACGCGCTCTGCTCACGCATATCACCAAAATAAACAGAGATAAACTGGCCACCGAGAATATCAGTGCCAGCACCCACAGCGGGTTCCTGGCCATCAGGAAAATCTACAATAAAGGTCATTTTTCCCATGATTATTCACCATCCCATTCTTTGCTGTTTTTCCACTCTTCCATCAGGCCGGTAAGCTCAACAGTGGATTCTCCAACCCGATCAGCAAGAGCATTGAATTCAGTTATCTGACAAGTGTCGAGGTCTTCCCAGGCATCAGCCATATCAAGAAGATGACGCTGCATGGTCGCCAGCCTGCGGAGGTGACTTCTGCCGGTTTTAATGTGATCGCAATAAGCATTTCTACTCATGGTTGCACCTCGCTTTCCGGCAGAACGTGAGGCCGCGAATCTAAGTGGACATAGCATTCAACCGGCAAAGGAAAGAATTTTGATGATAGAAACACATCACCATGAGCAATGCAGCGACTGACGCCGCGCTCAGGCTGAAACGC
>NZ_JAEMGT010000043.1:0-104188 GCF_017655185.1 Rahnella sp. ChDrAdgB13
AACGGAGCGGCTTCGAGACCATAGGCTCGAAGACCGAGAGAAGGCAGTGCGAAGCACCTGGATTTGCGCCACTCACTATTGCTGCGGAACATGTCCGTCGCACCTGCGACAGCGCGAAGTGATAAAGCGCGGAGTCCAGAGGCCCGCGCGTTACCGGGTCTCTGGTCGGTGTGGGCCGACGCCCACGGTCTTGACCTTAAAGCCAGTTTGGGAACTGAGTGTGTGGGCGGGGCGAGCCCACAAACAAATCGTCAGCTCGGGTACGGCACCCAGCTTCCGCCATTTAACCGGATATAAATTTTCCCCTGATATTCCATCACCACCGAGTTTTCATTCTCTGAAACCAGCGGAGTCTGCGGCAGGTTGGAGGCGAAGGTTTTCCAGTCCATCGTCGGGCTGGTGAAGACTTTGCCATCAACAGCGCGGGAAACCATTTCGGAAATCGCCATGTAGCTGCTCGGGTCGTCGATTTTCATCGGTGTTGAAGCGTGCTGCGCCTGCATACCGAAGAATTTCACGCCGACCGGGATGTGCGTAATGCCCGGACTCGGGATGTCGCGCAGGCCGGAAATCTGCATCTTATCGCCGACCAGCGCCGCGCCGTGTTCCGGCACAACGACCAGCATCACTTTACGACCAGATTTCTCCAGCTGATCCATAAAGGTATTGAGCTGGCTAAGCAGGGTCTGTGCACGGTTATGGTAATCCGCCCCCTTATTGCTGCCCACGTAGCGGTTGCCATCGTGCAGGGGGATCAGGTTGAAAAAGGTGGCGGTACGCGCCGTGCCTGCTTTTTCCTGATTTTCCAGCCAGCGGGAGAACAACTGCCCGTCGTTGAAAATCGGTGAGCCGTCGAATGACGTGAGTTCATAACCCAGACCGGCCTGTGACATCAGCGGAGCTTTCATATCAGCATCGTCACGCAGATTGCCGATGTAATTACCAAACACGCCCGTGTGGTCCATCGCCAGCTGATTGGTGAAGCCCAGACGTGCCAGATCGTCAAAAAGATAACATTGCTGACCGGCAGGCTGGTAAAGATTGTGGTGCGATGTCTGGCCGCAGCTGGCGCGCAGCAGGCGAATCGACGCCGGGCCGCTGTAGGCAGTCGCTGAGTTGAAATTGCTGAACACGAAATCGAAACGTGACCACAGCGGAGAGCTGGAGAGATTCACGGCGTCCAGATCCGACCAGGCCAGCGAACAGATGTTGATGACCAGAAGGTCGAAAGGCTGGGCATCCGCAGGCAGCGCATCCGGGAACTTCGTCGCCTTGCGGCTTTCGTTCTGGTAGAACTGCTCGAGATAAGCACTCAGATTGGCATTGGTCGGCGGGCCGTTAACGGTGTTGTCACCGGCAGGCTGCGCCGAAGTGGCAGCGGTCACGGCGGGGGTGTTTTCTGCCACCGCGGCCGCCGGAGAATGCGCGAAAAACGGCGTAATCATCCCGCTCAGATTCACCCACAGCAGTGCGATAACCGTGAACGTGGTCAGGCGCACCCACTGAGAAATAAACAGATAACCTACCAGCAGCGCAAAGCCGACGGCAATCCACTGCCAGTTTATAAAGCGGTCTGCCAGTTCAAGCAGATAGCTCACGCTGAAACCGGCGACGTCCGCGCCCTGATTCATAATTGAGCGCCAGCCCGGCAGCCAGGTGTCGTGGTACAACAGCGCCAGACCAAACGGCAGGGCCATCCACTGACGCCAGCGATGCAGACGCAGCGAAGGCAACGGGAATAATAATACGGCGGCAAACACCAGATTGCTCAGCGCGTCGAAATTCAGATAACCCTGTGAAAGCAGAACGAATTTAAGTAAGAAATAGTAGTTCCAGGCGCCAAGTCCGCGCCAGGATTGCCAGATCCGCAAACGCGGTGAAGAAGAATTCGGTTCGTTCATAGTGGAGTCTTGGATTTCCCTGTAACCGGAGAAACTTCAGTCAGCGCGTCGGAACGTTTGCGGTTCTTACTGATCATGCTGGCTGTCATCGGAGTTAAATAACGGGGTGAAAGAAAACGTGTCGCCAGACGGTTTTTCCAGCCGGGAAGGCGGCTGCGCAAAGCATATCCCAGCGGAATGAATATCACCGCGGCCAGAATAAAAATCTCAATGATGTCCTGGATATCCATTTCGCTTACTCCGGCTGCCGCTGAACAGGCGTGTCGTTTAACACGAGCGTCACCGGCACAGGGGCGTGGATCTGCGCGCGCTTCAGCGGTTCTGCTTTTTGTGGCACATACGTTTCAGGGCCGGTCACGGTTTTTGCCATCGGCGGTTTAGCCGCAAGACGGCGGACTTCGGTCTGAATATCCAGCTCCTGACTCCAGAATGTCTGGCTGGTGAAAACGTCTTTCACCGGCAGATTAAACAGAAAGGCCAGAACGTTCCCGACATCGCTAACCTGACAGTTCGACAGGAACAAATAAAGATGCCGTTCGGTCACGGTAAGAATATCGCCGTCGCGGCGCAGTGAGCACAGCGACATCGCCTGCTGCGGGCTGATCCCGGCGGCAGGGCGCAGCGAAATCAGTAAACCGCGTGATTCGGTGGCCAGTGAAGCATGGTTCCAGATATCGTTCATGACGCTGCAAAAAACCGGCAGCGGCAGATAGCCTTTATGGTGCGTCGGCAGCCGGCTGTCGAGCAGGGTTTCAATATCATCCTGCACGTGGCGGGTAAACGTGAGGTTTTGCAGATCGTCGAGCAGCGTCAGGAAATTAGAAAGCCGCGCAGCGTGCGGAACTACCAGGTTTGCGCCACAAGCCTGCAATAAACGCTGGTCAACATAGCGCAGGGAAGAATTCATTTCACGCACCACAATTTTCAAACCCGTACCGCGCTGCATACGCAGACGGTGGATCTGGCGTGCCATCACTTCCACGGCGTCATTGCCGCTCAGGGCAAAAATAACTGTCGCCGAGCGGGCGTGCAGGGCTCTTTCTGCCAGCTCTTCATTGCTGTCAAACAGGAACCAACGCTCGGACAGCGCCGGTGCGCCTTCCAGCACCGACCGCTCCGCCAGCAACATCCACTGATCGTCACCGGCCTGTTCGGCCACTGAGGCGGGTACATTTTTCTGAAGTTCCCAGCCGGTCTGGCGTGGTGTCAGCGGATAGAGCGTGTTGGCTTCCGCCCCTAATCCGTCGTGCCACCAGGAAATGCCCCACTGATTCGGGAGGGTATCGGTTTTTAAATCAGCAAGACCATATATATTGCGATGATATAAATGCAGCTGAGTTTTAACCCCATTAATACCCGCGCCGTAGCAGATAATAAGGATTGTTGCCTCTTTACTATTCGCGCTGGTACGCATTTCACTCACCCAATGGGCAAATTGTTTATCATTAAGCATCTGCCAGGAGGTAACAGGAAGTAATAAGATCATTAATAACGCAGGATGACGAGGCAAACGATTAATATCACCTGGCAATCCAAGAAACGCTTTCTTGCCGTCGGCTAACTGGTAATAAAACGTTTGCCTGGGGTGTTTCTTCAAATGAGAGAGAAGAATGTGGTCGTCGTCTAGTCTATTTTCTTCTTCAGTGCAAATTAAATTGTGCTGTGGGAAAAATACAGTGACAGGTGTTTCGCCCTGCTGAGCCTCAAGAGCCTGTCCGCACAGGTGATACGCGGCTTCCTGCTTGTCAGCGTTGACCCAGTAAAGCCCCCGGGCCTGCATTTGGGCTAATCCATTCCAGTATTGCTTCATGCCCAATGAAAAGGAGAGTGCCATATAGTTAATCTGCTTGTATTCGTTTTAGATAAAAAGTCTGCTTGGGACACACTGATAAATGTGAGTATAATAAATTCTATCATTGCTACATTAAATAATCATAATACTTCACAATTATGTTTGATACTAAAATGCCGCTATGTGAGCGGTAATTTTTCCGTGCCAGACCGCTAGCATTTTCATTGAAGCAGGGAGGAAGAACGGTGGGGCCCAATATTGTAGGCTCGGAAGAATCCGAGCCGTCAAAAGATGATGATTTTTTTGCGCTGAGTCACCTTTTTTCTTTAACTGAATTAAATTACGTGGATGTCGCCCGTAAAGAAAAAATTCCGCAACTAATGTCACGCTGGCCGTTACTGGCTGAGCTGGCGCAATACGATAAACACGGCGCGGAGAAAAACTAATATGTCTGTCATTGCGTTACAGGGATTTCGTGGCGGCACGGGGACGACGTCAGTCACCGCAGCGCTGGCCTGGGGGCTCGCGCAACTCAATGAAAGGGTTCTGGTGATCGACTTTTCACCGGAAAATTTGTTGCGTCTGCATTTCGGAATGCCTTTCACACAGACGCGCGGCTGGCGTTCAGCCTTTAATGCCGGCGAACCCTGGCAAAAATCCGCCATGCGTTATCATTCTCATCTGGACTTTTTACCTTACGGTAATGTCGGTCCTGAAAGTGCCCGCGCACAAAGCGGGGCGTCACCTGCATTTGACTGGAATAAAGCCATCACGCAGCTCAAAAACAGCGGCGTTTATGACTGGATCCTGATTGATTCTCCCGCCGCCGATCCGCTGCCGGCACAGGCCATCGCCGACAGCACGCTCGTTTTACTCCACGCCGACTCGCAATCTCATATACGACTCCATCAGCGCGCTTTACCGGCGAATGGCCGGTATCTGGTGAATCAGTTCGTGCCGTCCAGCCTGTTGCAGCAAGACATTTTGCTGTTGTGGCAGGAAACCTTGCCGGCCATGATCCCGGTTATTTTACACCGCGACGAAGCGATGGCCGAATCTCTGGCGGCCAAACAGTCGGTCGGCGAGTGGAAAGGAAACAGTAAAATCAGCCGCGAAATTAATACGCTGGCGAACTGGTTCCTGCTGAATTTGCGCGGAGTCCGATAAAATGAACCGCCTGCTGAACCTGTTCCTCGTGCCACCGGTGGTGTCTGAATTACATGACCGCTACCGGCGGTATCGCGCCAGTCGTGCTTCACGGCTGGCCTCGGGAACGATGGTCTTTTGTATCGCTGTATGCTGGCTGTTTCTGCGTTTTGAATCACCTTCCTGGCAAAATGTACAAGCCCGGCGCACCCGCTGGTATCCGCAATTTTCACCGTCAAAACCTCGTCTGGCCGATCCTTTGCGTTATCTGGTTCAGAGCCTGTGGTTGCTGGTAATTATTCCATCGGACGGCCTGCGCGAACGCATCGTTTACACCCGATGGCCGCAACGTTTACGCGAGAAAGTCATTCTGTGGCTGGAATCGCTGCCGAAACAGGTTAAACAGAACCCGCTGGAAATTCGCGTCACACGCCGCATTGGTAAAATGAACCGCCTCGGCAAACGCGTACTGATAACCCTGACCAGCCTGGTAGCGATTACGCTGGCGATGTTCTGTATTTCGCAGCCTTTCGGCTATATCGCGCAGTTTGTTTTCGTGGTGCTGTTGTGGAGCATTGCGATGATTATCCGGCGGATCCCGGGGCGATTCCCCGCGCTGATGCTGATAGTTCTCTCTCTGACCATTTCCTGCCGCTATTTATGGTGGCGTTACACCTCGACGTTAAACTGGGATGATCCGCTTAGCCTGATTTGTGGCTTGCTGCTGCTGGGTGCGGAAACCTATTCATGGACGGTGCTGGTGCTCGGTTATATCCAGACCATCTGGCCGCTAAACCGTAAACCGGTGCCGATGCCTGCGGATGTATCGACGTGGCCGACGGTGGATCTGATGATCCCTACTTATAACGAAGACCTGAGCGTGGTGAAACCGACGCTGTATGCCGCGCTCGGGCTGGACTGGCCGCGCGACAAACTCACCATTTACCTGCTCGATGACGGCAACCGCAAGGAGTTCGCCGATTTTGCGCATGAAATCGGGGTTCAGTATATTGCCCGCGAAACGCACGAACACGCGAAAGCGGGGAACATCAACCACGCGCTGAAATATGCCAAAAGCCAGCTGGTGGCGATTTTTGACTGTGACCACGTGCCGACGCGATCTTTCCTGCAACTGACCGTCGGCTGGTTCTTTAAAGATAAAAATCTCAGCATGTTGCAGACGCCGCATCACTTCTTCTCGCCGGATCCTTTCGAACGCAACCTTGGCCGCATGCGCCGCACGCCAAATGAAGGCGAGCTGTTCTACGGGCTGGTGCAGGACGGTAACGACCTGTGGGATGCCAGTTTCTTCTGTGGTTCATGCGCGGTGTTACGCCGTGACGTGCTCGATGAAATCGGCGGCATCGCGGTGGAAACCGTCACTGAAGATGCGCACACCTCGTTGCGGATGCACCGCCACGGCTACAGCTCGGCATATATCCGCATTCCGCAAGCCGCCGGTCTGGCGACAGAAAGCCTGTCAGCGCACGTCAGCCAGCGTATCCGCTGGGCGCGCGGGATGGTGCAGATTTTCCGCCTAGATAACCCGCTGTTTGGCAAAGGGCTGAAACTGGCGCAGCGGCTGTGTTATGCCAACGCCATGATGCACTTTCTGGCCGGTATTCCGCGGCTGATCTTCCTGACTGCGCCGCTGGCGTTCCTGCTGCTGCACGCTTACGTGATTTACGCGCCTGCACTGGCCATCGCGCTGTACGTGCTGCCGCACATGATCCACGCCAGCCTGACCAACTCGAGGGTGCAGGGGAAATACCGCCACTCCTTCTGGAATGAAATCTACGAAACCGTGCTGGCGTGGTATATCGCCAGGCCGACGACCATCGCGCTGTTTAATCCGCACGCCGGGACTTTTAACGTCACGGCAAAAGGCGGCCTGAACAAACATGCGTATGTCGACTGGAAAATCAGCCGCCCGTATCAGGTGCTGATGCTGCTTAATCTGGCCGGTCTGTTCTTTGGGATTTACCGCGTGATGTATGGCCGCACCGACGAAATTCTTACCGTGCTGGTGAGTATGGCATGGGTGATTTACAACATGATTATTCTGGGCGGGGCGATCGCGGTGGCATTCGAATCCAAACAGGTGCGTCAGGCTCACCGCGTGGAAGCCAAAATGCCGGCGTCATTAATGCGCCCGGACGGGCATATTTATGTCTGTACCGTGCAGGACTACTCCGATAATGGTGTCGGGCTGGAAACCGAGAGTGCAAGCCAGTTCCAGCCGGGTGACAACGTCACGTTACTGCTTCATCGTGGTCAGCAGGAGTATACATTCCCGATGCAAATCAGCCGTGTATTTGGCAAAAGCATCGGCATGCAGCTTCAGCCTTTAACCACCCAACAACATATCGATTTCATTCAATGTACCTTTGCCCGCGCTGACAGCTGGGTATTACGTGAAGACAATTTCCCGGAAGACAAACCTATGGAAAGCCTGCGCGAAGTGATGGGGCTGGGTATCCGCGGTTATCTGCGGATGCTGGACATTGCCCCGAAAAAATATCGCCCTCTGGCCTCCGGCACCCAGGCGTTTGGCTGCTGGTTGCTGTCCTTTGCCCCACGCAATCCGCCGCTGTCTGCTCAGCCTGATGAATCCAACCTGATGATGACTAAACAATGAAAAGACTTCCTTTGACGACTTTAATGGCATCCGCATTGATGACATTGGCTTTGGGTTCAGCGGCTCCGGCGTTCAGCGAGCAGGCACCGGCACCTGACGCTGCACAAAATACGCCTGCGCCGCAAGTGCTATTGCCGGTGGTTGCGCCGGCGGTCAATCCGATGATTATTCCGGGTGCGCCGGTACGCAACGTGACGCTGCCGTTTGCGGATGTCGCCCCGACGCCGGGCGCGATTACCCTGCGCGGTATTCAGCCCAACGGGCAAATCGAATTTGGTGTGCGCAGTGACGAAGTCGTGACGCAGTCCACCCTGAATCTAGAATTCACGCCGTCGCCGTCATTAATTCCGGTGCAGTCGCACCTCAAGGTATATCTCAACGACCAGCTGATGGGCGTTGAAGTGATTGATAAAGACCAGCTCGGCAAGAAAAATCACTTACAGATGGTCATTGATCCGCGCTACATCACCGATTTCAACCGCATCCGGCTGGAGTTTATCGGCCATTATCAGAACGTCTGTGAAAATCCGGCCAACACCACGCTGTGGCTGGAAATCGGCAAGGGCAGTTCGCTCAGTCTGCAATACCAGAAACTGCCGCTCAGCAACGATCTGGCGCATTTCCCGGTGCCGTTCTTTGATGCGCGCGACAGCCGTCCGCTGGATTTACCGATGGTATTTGCCGCGTCTCCGGACGCCAGCCAGCAACAGGCGGCCGCCATTCTGGCGTCGTGGTTTGGTGCTAAAGCGCAGTGGCGCGGGCAGTCTTTCCCGACGCTGTACAACCAGCTGCCGGACAACCACGCCGTAGTGTTTGCCACCAACGACAAACGTCCTGATTTCCTGAAAGACATGCCGCCGGTGAAAGGGCCGGTCGTGCAGATGGTCAGCCGCGCGGACAATCCTTACGTCAAAATGCTGCTGATTCTGGGGCGCGATGACAACGATTTGCTGACTGCCGTAAAAGGCATTTCGCAGGGCAATATCCTGTTCCGTGGCGAAACCGTAAGCGTGGATAACGTTGATCATATCCAGCCTCGCCAGCCTTACGACGCGCCAAACTGGGTGCGGACAGATCGTCCGATGAACTTCGGCGAACTTAAACAGTACGCGGAACAGTTGCAGTCGGACGGCCTCCAGCCGAACCCGATCACCATGAACATCAATCTGCCGCCAGACCTGTTCCTGATTAACAGCACCGGTATCGATATGCGCCTGAAATATCGCTACACCTCGCCGCAGCTGAAAAATACCTCCCGTCTGAGCATCAGCCTGAATAACCAGTTTGTGCAGGATTTAACCCTGAAAGCCGGTCATGACGAAGAATCGCAGCTTCTGCATTTGTCCCTGTTACAGGGGCTGCTGGACGGCAGCAAAGATCTGAACATTCCGGCGCTTAAACTCGGCGCGGTAAACCAGATGCGCTTTGACTTCGATTACACCTCGCTGCTGGCGAGCGGAATGGAAGGGCGCTGCGAAACCTACACCACCGTGCCAAACCACGTCGTGATCGACGACAGTTCCACCATCGACTTCTCCGGTTACCGTCACTTTATGGCGATGCCGGATTTGCGCGCATTTGCCAACGCCGGTTTCCCGTTCAGCCGCATGGCCGATTTGTCACAGACGCTGGTACTGGTTCAGCCGCAGCCGCAGCCGGTTCAGCTCACCACATTACTGGATGCGATGGGTAATATCGGCGCACTGACCGGTTATCCGTCACTTGGCGTTAGCCTCACGGAAGACGCGGCAAAAGCGAAAACCACCGACGCAGATTTACTGGTTATCGGCAACCTGCCAGCGGGCATGCGCGACGACACCCTGCGTGATGACAAAAAAGCCAACCTGCTGCTGGATGCGGCGCGCGATGCGGTCAATACACCAATCCGTCAGGCTGCGTTACCGGACAACACCGCACCGGCCAGCGATGCGCGCGTCGATACCAGTACGCAGATCAGTGCGCAGGGGCCGATTGCGGCCATCGTCGGTTTGCAGTCCCCTTACTTTGACCAGCGCAGCGTTGTGGCGCTGATGGCCAACGGTCAGAAAGGCTTTGAGATGCTGAACACCTCAATGCAGGATGCGAAACAACGGGCGCAGGTCTTTGGCTCCGTGACCGTGGTGCGCGATTCCGGCGTGAGCAGCCTGAAAGTCGGCGATACCTACTATGTCGGCCATCTGCCGTGGTGGGAACGCGTGTGGAATGCGCTGGCAAACCATCCGGCCTTGCTGGCACTGATGGCGGTTATTGTGGTGATTCTTTCTGCAATCTTACTGTGGACCGGCCTGCGTTCTCTGGCGCGTCGTCGTCAGTCTGATGATGACCAGGAATAGGCTTGTGAACACGCGTCGTAGAATACCGTTTATTTTCAACCGGCTGGCCCTGACGCTCGGGCTTGCTCTGCTCGCCGCGCCGTCAATTTCGGCGCCGGTGGTTTCCCCCGAGCAGTGGTTGCTGGAACAGGTCCGCGTCGGGGAGGCCAGCCATCAGGACGATCTGGTGCGTCAGTCGCTGTTTCGTCTGGAATTAATGGATCCGAAAAATCCAAAAGTGTTGTCCGCACGTCTTCGCCTTTCCCTGCGGGAAGGCGACCAGGTTAAAGCGCAGCAACAGCTGGAAAGAATTAAAGAGGTAGCGCCGGGTTCTGACGAATACCGTCAGGCGCAGCTGAGCCTGAAGATCGCCTCGCCGGAGATGCAGCAAAAACTCCAGCAGACGCGTTTGCTGGCCACGGCAGGGCGTCTGGATGAAGCGAAAGCGCAGTACGATCAGCTTTTTGATGGCCAGCCGCCAACCTTAGATCTGGCGGTGGAATACTGGCAACTGGTTGCCCGCCTTCCTGGGCAAAAAGCGCGTGCACAGGCGCAGTTACTGGCGCTGAATAACCAGTATCCAGGCGATGTGCAGTTGCGTTTGCAGCTGGCGCAGATGGCCTTTGAACAAGGCGATAACGCCAAAGCCGTGGTTCTGGTGAAACAGATTGCCGCCACCAATGAAGGGCGTTCACCCGCCGCTGATTTGTGGCTGGCGAAAATCAAAGATCAGCCGGTAAGCAATGCCAGCGTTGACGCGCTGCAACAGTTTATTGCCACGTTTGATACCGGCCCGCAGGCGATTGCGGCACAGCAGGAACTTCAGCGTCAGCAGGGTTTGCTGGCCGATCCTCATTATCAGGCGCGCGTTCGCGGGCTGGCGCAGGTCAGCAACGGCGGTTCAGCCGGCGCGATCGCTCCGCTTAAACAGGCGTTGCAGGCCAAACCGAATGATGCCGAAGTGCTGGGCGCAATGGGGCTGGCGTATTCCCGCGCCGGTAACCGCCAGCAGGCGCTGAATCTTTTCGAGCGGGCCAAAGCCGCCGAAACTGACGGTTATAATTCCGGTAAATGGACCAGTCTGATCCAGGCCAACAGTTACTGGCTGAAAATCAGTCAGGGCGATAACGCGCTGAAAGCCAACCGGCTTGATCAGGCCGAAGCGGCGTACAAACAGGCGCAGCGCATCGACTCACGTGATCCGTGGGCGCTGATTGGCCTCGGTGATGTCGCCGTGGCGCGCAAAAATGACCCGCAGGCCGGGCAGGCTTATTTGCATGCGCTGCGGCTGGAACGTGATAACAGCAGCGCCCAGCGCGGGCTGGTGAATATTTATCAGCGTCAGTCATCGCAAAAAGCGCTCGATTACCTCAATTCATTACCGGCTGCATCTCAGGCAAAACTGATCGATAAACAACGTGGATTACAAAGTGACATTGTCACTGAACAGGCCGAAAAGTACGTTGCTCACCGCCAGTGGAATCAGGCGGCGAACCGTTATGCCGAAGCCCTGAAACTCAATCCGGATGACGTCTGGACGACCTACCACTACGCCAATGCGCTGCGTGAAGCCGGAGAACCGGCACAGGCAGACGCCGCTTTCGCACATCTTGCGGCAAAACGCCCAGCGGATGCGGAACAGGTTTACGCATATTCACTTTATCTTTCCGGTTCTGACCGCGACGACGCGGCGCTTCGCCATCTGCATACGCTGCCGGAAACGACGTGGAACGACAACATGCGCGAAATGGCGCAGCGCATTCAGCTCGATAAAACCCTCACCGGCATTGATACCGCGTTAGCGGCGGGTAACAAATCGCAGGCGAAACAACGGCTGCAAGCCGCCGATCTGAAAGGCATGAGCCTGAATCAGCAGCGGCGTGTCGCGATGGCGTGGCTGGACGTGGGCGAAACCTCACGCGCCGCCGCACTGTTACAACCGCTGAAAACCGCAGCACGAACTCAACCTGCCGGGCAGGACAAAGCGCTGATTTACCGCAATGCGGCAAACGTAGAACAACAGCTCGGTCAGCCGCAACTGGCGCGTCAGGATTACGAACAGGCGATGATTGCCAGCGGGATCACCGACAAACAGCCGCAGGACAACGACAGTTACACCCGTCTGACCCGTAACAACGCCAGCGATGACTGGTTGAAACGTGGTATCCGCTCGGACGCGCATGACCTCTACCGCCAGCAGGATGTGAACTTCACGGTGGACACCGATTCCTGGACCTCCAGCGGGACGCCGGGGAAATCCGACCTCACCGCTAATACCACCATGTTCCAGGCGGATATGCCGGTTTATCAGGGGCGTGGATTCCTGCGTGCCGACTGGGTGCGTATGGACGCGGGAACGTTTGACAACGAAAACGGCAACTACGAAGCCAGTTTCGGGAGCTGTAGTGATCAGAATTGCCGGAGCTACCGCAGCCAGACGGCCAACGGCGTCAGCCTTGGTGCGGGCTGGGAAAACGACAAATGGAAAGGGGATCTGGGCACTACGCCGCTGGGCTTCCCTGTCGTTGACTGGGTCGGCGGGCTGGCCTACAGCGGAGACTGGGGTGATATCGGCTGGACGACCACCGTTTCACGCCGTCCGGTTTCAAGCTCACTGCTTTCCTTTGCCGGTGCAAAAGATCCGGGAACCGGCACCACCTGGGGCGGCGTACGCGCGACCGGTGCCAGCCTGGGCCTGAGCTACGATCAGGGGCTGGCAAACGGCGTCTGGGCAGACGTCAGCGCACATCAGCTGACGGGTGAAAACGTCGAAGACAACACCCGCGAACGCCTGATGGGGGGCTATTACTACAAAGTTATCAACGAAGATAACCGCCGCGCGACCGTCGGCCTCAGCTCCATGCTGTGGCATTACCAGAAAGATCTCAGCGGCTACACGCTGGGGCAAGGTGGTTACTACAGTCCGCAGCAGTATTTCTCTTTATCGGTACCGGTGAATTATCGCCAGCGCACCGAAAACTGGTCATGGCAGCTGGGCGGTTCGGTTTCGTGGTCACGTTCATCCACCAGCGATGAAAAGCGGTATCCGATCCAGAATCTCGTACCTGATTCTCTGCCGGACAAAGGCGCTGTCGAAACCGGCAGCAGCGGTTCCGGGTTTGGTTACACGGTTCAGGCGCTGGTCGAACGCCGTGTCAGTTCCCACTGGACGGTGGGTGCCGGGATCGACATCCAGCAGGCTAAAGATTACACGCCGAGTCACTATCTGCTCTACGCGAGATATTCATTAAGCGGATGGCAGGGGGATTTGGATATGCCGCCGGAGCCGTTGGTGCCGTACGCGGACTTTAAGTAATGCCGGAGCGGGCATCGGGCGCTAATCGCCCGAGCTGGCCTGAGGTCAAGTTCAAAACCTTGGCTTGCCGCCCAAACGGGCCTCAAGGAGCGCCTGTCGCCGCGCCCCTTGAGAATTCCGGGCTCTTAAACTGCGAGCGGAGCGCGTGTTGATAAAGCGTGGGGAAATCCAAAAGGGGAAAAGCACTTTCCCCTTTTGGTCGGTTTCGGCACCCGGCGCTGAGTGATAACTGCCATTGAGAAACCGAAACTTACACCTGATACAATCCAATCAAACCAAGCGTCAGCGATAAAAAGCGTGATTAAACAGCGCCCTGTTTATACCTCTCCGATCCCCACGACACCATCCCCGCCAGCAATGGCTTCAACAAAGCCTGGAGCTCAGAGGCTTTGTCCTCTGAATAGCTGAACGGCTCAATTTCCTCCATGTAATTCACCTGTGCCAGTTCCAGCTGAACGGCATGCACATCGTTTTCCGGCTGGCCGTAAGCCCGCGTAATGTACCCGCCTTTAAAGCGGCCGTTCAGAACATGGGTGAAACGCGTCTGCTGCTGGCAGGTTTTTTCGAGGATTTCACTCAGCTCGGGTGCACAGCTTTCACCGCTGTTGGTGCCGAGATTCAGATCTGGCAACTGGCCGTCGAAAAGACGCGGGATCACGGAGGCAATTGAATGGGCGTCAAACAGCAGCGCAAAGCCGAATTCCTGTTTCATCCGCGCCAGTTCTGACTGAATTTTCTGGTGATACGGTTGCCAGATTTCATCGAGATATTGCTGACGCTGAGCGTCAGTCGGCGTCATTCCCGGTTTAAAGGTGGCGCGCCCGTCAAACAATGTGTCCGGATACAAACCGGTGGTGGCCGTGGTGTAGAGCGGTTTATCGTCGGACGGGCGGTTCAGGTCAATCACGAAACGCGAATACTGGCCGACCAGAATGCTGGCACCCAGCGCGCGGGCAAAGTCATACAGCTTCGGAATATTCCAGTCGGTATCCGAAAGCGGAAGGGCGGCATCACTCAGCCCGCTGGCGACTTCCGGCGTCAGGTGTGTGCCTGCGTGGGGAATGCTGATCAGTATTGGTGCTGTGCCGGGAATGAAATGGTAAGGATCGGTGATGCGGTTAGCTGCTGAAAGGCTCATGAACGAAATTCTCCCCGGATTTCTCCGCGATAAACGATAGTGCAGGGCAACTGCCCGCCCAGCCAGTAAACCAGTTCTGCCGGTCGCGACAGCGGCCAGTGGATGAAATCAGCGACTTTGCCCGTTTCCAGCGTGCCGTGCGTTTCCTGTAATCCCAGTGCCCTCGCGCCGTGACAGGTGATCCCGGCCAGCGCCTCTTCCGGTGTGAGACGAAACAGCGTGCAACCCATATTGAGCATCAGACGCAGCGAAAGCGCCGGAGAGGTTCCCGGATTAGCGTCGCTTGCCAGCGCCATCGGCACGTTATGCTGGCGGAAATGCGCTACCGGCGGGCACTGCGTTTCGCGCAGCAAATAATAGGCACCCGGCAGTAACACGGCGACCGTTCCGCTGGCGGCCATGGCTTTGGCGTCGTCTTCCGTTGCGTATTCAAGATGATCGGCGGAGAGTGCGTGATGCCGGGCTGCCAGCGCGCTGCCGTGCAGCGAAGAAAGTTGCTCCGCATGCAGTTTGACCGGTAAACCCAGTGCCGCAGCAGCCTTAAATACCCGTTCAACCTGATCCGGCGAGAACGCCAGATGCTCACAGAACGCATCCACCGCATCGGCCAGGTTTTCGCTGGCGACCACCGGCAGTAACGTGTCGCAAATCAGGTCTATATAGTCATCGGCGCGGCCCTTAAATTCAGGCGGCAGGGCATGCGCGGCAAGGCAGGTGGATTTCACCTCAACCGGCAATATCACGCCCAGCCTGCGGATCACGCGCAGCATTTTCAGCTCGCTTTCCACGCTCAGGCCATAGCCGGATTTAATCTCAACGCAGGTAACGCCTTCAGCCAGCAGCGGTTTGAGGCGAAATAACGCCTGCGCCAGCAGTTCATCTTCTGTGGCGTCACGCGTGGCGTTGACGGTCGAGATAATTCCGCCGCCTGCTGCCGCGATTTCTGCATAACTTACACCGTTCAAACGCTGTTCAAATTCAGCGCTGCGATCGCCCCCGAACACCAGATGCGTATGGCAGTCGACAAAACCCGGCGTGATGATGCCGCCGTCAAACTCGTGCTGTTTTGCATCAGAAAAGGCCGGGCAATCCGCGGCACTGCCTGTCCAGACAATCTTGCCGCCGGTGACGGCAATCGCGCCGTTTTCGATCAGGTTGTAATGCCCGTCTTTCATGGTAACGAGCGCCGCGCCGCGCCATACGCTGTCACAGTGAGTGGGCGGTTCGGAAGACAAACGGGGGGAAAGTGCTACCGGCATGACAGGCTCCAGGCTGAATTCATCTTGTATAGACAACTAAAGTCAACCTAACGCATAACCGCGGAACCGGCAAGGCGGCCAGCGATAGTTTTTTCTTATTACGAGACGTCTTCCAAAATTTAAACGAAAGCATAGCGGCCCGGAACGGCCGCGATTAGGGTATGGCAGCATGAAAGGGCATCAGCCGTGGCTGGTGAAACGTCCGAACAGCTGGTAGCGGGAACCCGGATAAATCAGGCGCGCAGAGGTCACCACGCGGCTGCCGCTCCAGGTACGGCGATGAATTAAGAGGCACGGCTCATGCTCGCTGAGTTGCAAAAGTTCGCGCTGTTCATCGCTGGCACCGATGGCTTCAACGCGGTGTTCACCGGCAGTCAGCGGTGCGATTTCCATCAGATAGGTGTAAGGCGTTTGCTTATTGAGCACCTGCTGAAGGTAATCCGGCGCGGTTTCCGGGTTTACAAAACGGTCTTCAATCTGCACAGGCACATTGTTTTCATAGTGCACAATCTGCGAATAAAACAGCATGGCGCCCGGTGCAATACCCAACTGAAGCGCCTGTTCTGCGTCGGCCAGACGGGCTTCGCACACCAGAATTTTGCTGTCGTGGCGGTGCCCGCGCTGGGCAATTTCATCGGCGATGTTATGCACTTCGAGCATTGGCGTGTAGGCCTTGGCTTCGGCAACGAACGTCCCGACGCCCTGCATGCGAATCAGAAAACCTTCGCTGGTCAGTTCGCGCAGCGCACGGTTGATGGTCATGCGGCTGACGCCCAGTTCATTGACCAGTTCACTTTCAGAAGGCACGCGCTGATGCGGTTTCCAGACACCGGCACGGATCTGCCCGATGATCGCCTGTTTCACGCGCTGATAAATCGGCGCGGGCGTGTCGCTCATGGCCGCAGCCAGTTCGGACAATGTCTGCTGATACACTCCCTGTTGCGCTGCACTTTGCGAAGAAAGTGGTGTGGGCTCCGACATGTCTCTGACCTCTCAAAAAATACACAGGTATCTGGAAAGTTTCCCGGAATGTCCGCCAGTTTCCCTTAAGGAAAAGAAACGGAAAGGCGTGACGGAAAACTAAATTTATAAAAAAAGGATTGATGCAAGTTTACAGCGCAATCAGGCATATGTATATGTATAGACAAGTCGCTTAAAAGTTTTGCAATTGTTTCTATAAAATTGCGTTTATGTTTCTCATTGCTGATCAGGAACGCTGTTATGCCTGCTTATTTTGCTTCACGCGCCTTACTTGCCCACGGCTGGTCGCACAATGTGCGTCTGGACGTTGATGCCGCCGGAACACTGAGCGCCGTGACGCCCGGTGGTGATCCGCAAGGCTGTATCCGCCTTTCCGGCCCGGTCGTGCCGGGTATGCCAAACCTGCACTCTCACGCTTTTCAGCGGGTAATGGCGGGGCTGGCTGAAGTTGCCGGTGATCCGCAGGACAGCTTCTGGACCTGGCGTGACCTGATGTATCGCATGGTACAGCGCCTGACGCCAGAACAGGTTGGCGTTATCGCCCGTCAGTTGTACATCGAAATGCTTAAAGGTGGCTATACACAAGTCGCCGAATTCCACTATCTCCACAACGATATCAACGGAAATCCTTATGCCAGCCGCGGTGAAATGGCCGCGCATCTGAGCCATGCGGCCGCACAAATCGGTATCGGTCTGACCATGCTTCCAGTGCTTTATACCTACGCCGGCTTCGGCGCTCAGCCCGCGCAGACCGGGCAAAAACGGTTTATTCAGGATGCCGATGGTTACCTGCAACAACAGGACATAATCCGCAGCCAGATGAAAAACCAGCCACTGCAAAATCAGGGGTTGTGCTTCCATTCGCTGCGCGCCGTTTCGCTCGAACAAATGCAGCAGGTGCTGTCGGCGGGCGATAAACAGTCGCCGGTGCATATCCATATCGCCGAGCAGCAAAAAGAAGTGAACGATTGTCTGGGCTGGAGCGGACAGCGTCCGATCGCCTGGTTGTATGACAATCTCGACATCGATGCCCGCTGGTGCCTGATCCACGCCACTCACGCCGACCGCTTTGAACTGGCGAGCATGGCGAACAGCGGGGCAGTTGCCGGACTCTGCCCGACGACAGAAGCCAATCTTGGTGACGGCATTTTCCACGGGGTGGATTACCTCGTGCAATCTGGCCGCTGGGGAATTGGCTCCGACAGCCACGTTTCCCTCAACGTGGTGGAAGAACTTCGCTGGTTTGAATACGGGCAGCGCCTGCGTGACCAGCGCCGGAACCGTCTGACCACAACCTCGCAAAATTCCGTCGGCGATGTGCTGTATACCCAGGCCTTACTGGGGGGCGCACAGGCGTGCGGTGCGGCAATCGGGCAGTTATCCGCAGGCTATCGCGCCGACTGGCTGGTGCTTGACGGGCAGGATCCTTATCTTTCATCTGCCAGAGACAGCGAGTTGCTTAACCGCTGGCTGTTTGCCGGAAATATCGGGCAAATCCGTGATGTGTTCGTTGGCGGCGTCGCGCGCATTATCGGCGGGCAGCATGAACAGCAACAGGAAGCGGCGGAAGATTTCCTGCACCTGCTTAATCAGCTGGCAGAGGAGGTCGCATGACGAGCTGGCAGCATTTCTCCTTCGAGAACTTACCGGTCAGCCCGTGGCGAAACGGCGGCGGAGAAACCCGTGAAATCCTCAGCTGGCCACCGGGTGAAGCCGATTTCGACTGGCGCGCCAGCATTGCCACCATTGCGCAGGACGGCCCGTTTTCTGCATTTCCCGGCGTTGACCGCTCTATCATGTTGCTGAGCGGCGGGGGCGTTCACCTGCTTTGCGAACCGGAAATTAATCATCATCTCAGTGAAGCGGGTACGCCTTTCGCATTCAGCGGGGATATCGCGCTGAATGCGAGCTTACCGGGCGGAACAACGACAGATTTCAATATCATGACCCGCCGCAACCGGTGTTCTGCGCAGGTGATTTCCACCGCTAAAAGTCCCAGTGTTTCTCTTAACGATGGTGGCGTGCTGTATGCCATCCGCGGAACATGGCAATGGCCGGATGGTCGCCAGTTTGGTGGCGGAGAAGGTTTTTTCCACGCCGCTCTTGCTGATGCGCACCACGGTGGTGAAAGCGTGGAAATCACGGCGCTTTCAGACAACGGCCTTCTGCTCTGGGCAAAAATCACGCGTTAACCGTGCGCTAAAAAAGAGCGTGCGACGCACCGAATTGATTCATCCGCTGCCGGGCCACCGGGCAGTGTGATACAGAAAACGACGTAAAATGGCCTCTGCCGGAACTGGCACAAAGCTTGCTTTAATACAGTCGACTGACTTGTATAGACAAGAATATACAGTAGCGTATTTTGCCTGAGGTTTTTCACCGCTTCAGGCGTTCCCCCGACAGGTACTTTGGCAGGAGTGGCAGATGAGCAACATGATTTCCAGGGCTGTACTGAAACGTTCGTTGTCTTTGTTAGGGCTGGCTGTAGCGATGGGCAGCGTGGCTGTCAGTGCGGCGCAGGCGGCAGATACACCGGTAGCTATTGGTATCTCAGGGTGGACAGGTTTTGCCCCCCTGACGCTGGCGGATAAAGCCGGGATCTTCAAAAAGAACGGCCTTGAAGTCACGCTGAAAATGGTGCCGCAGCAGTCCCGTCATCTGGCGATTGCTTCCGGTTCATTGCAGTGCGCGGCTACCACGGTGGAAACCTATTTAACCTGGAACGCCAGCGG
Source organism: Rahnella sp. ChDrAdgB13 (assembly GCF_017655185.1). NCBI lineage: Bacteria > Pseudomonadati > Pseudomonadota > Gammaproteobacteria > Enterobacterales > Yersiniaceae > Rahnella > Rahnella sp. ChDrAdgB13. The sequence continues at coordinate 19,216 of NZ_JAEMGT010000043.1, forward strand.
CGTGCCGATTAAACAGATCGTGCAGCTTGATAAATCCTACGGTGCGGACGGTATTGCCGTGCGCAGCGGGATTAACAAAATTACCGACCTGAAAGGGAAAACCGTCAGCGTCGATGCGCCGGGTACCTCTTCTTACTTCCTGCTGGCGTGGATCCTCGATAAAAACGGCATGACGATGAAAGACGTCAAACTCGCGACGCTGGGGCCGGACGCAGCCGCACATGCGTTTATCGCCGGGCAAAACGATGCGGCGGTAACGTACGAGCCTTACCTTTCCACCATCCGCCAGAGCCCGGACAAAGGCAAAATCCTTGCCACGACGCTCGATTATCCGATGGTGATGGATACGCTGGGTTGTACGCCTGCATGGCTGGATAAAAACCCGAAAGCCGCACAGGCGCTGGTAAACAGCTACTTTGAAGCGCTGGATATGATCAAGAAAGACCCTGAAAAATCCAACGAAATCATGGGTGCTGCGGTAAAAGAAACCGGCAAACAGTTTGCGGAAGAATCCAGTTATCTGCGCTGGCAGGGTCGCGATGCCAACAAGAAATTCTTCAGCGGTGAAATCGTCACCTTCACCAACGAAGCGGCGCGCCTGCTGACCGAGATGAAAATCCTGCGTAAAACGCCGGACATCAATACCTTATATGACGCGAAGTACGTGAAATAGCCATGAAGGACAAAGACATGAACAGTTCTGTCACTCAGGCAGCCGTACATCCCGTTAACGCGCAGTCAGATTTACGCGAGCCGGCCCCGTTGCCGGCAAGCAAAAAAATCTGGCATAACCCGATGATGGTGCCTTTGCGCCCGGTCGCAGCAAGGCGACGCGGTTTCCTCGGGTTCTGTTTTTTTGTCCTGTTTTTCGCCCTGTGGTCGCTGGTAACGTTTACCGGATTCGTGTCACCGACGTTCCTGGCCAGCCCGGCCAGCATGTTGCAGGAAGGCGTTTTACTGTTTACCGATTTCGATTTCACTACCGATATCGGCATGACGGTGATGCGCGTGCTGGGCGGTTTTGTTCTGGCCTGCGCCATTGCCGTGCCGCTGGGCATTCTGATGGGGTCGTACAAACTGATTGAAGCGTTTTTTGAGCCGTTTGTGTCGTTTTGCCGTTATCTGCCTGCGTCAGCGTTTGTTCCGCTGCTGATCCTGTGGGCGGGTATCGGTGAAATGCAGAAAATTCTGGTAATTTTCATCGGCTCCTTCTTCCAGATAACCCTGATGGTGGCCGTGACGGTCGGCGCTGCGCGACGTGATCTGGTCGAAGCCGCGTACACGCTGGGTGCGACGAATCAGAGCGTGGTTCGCCGGGTGATTATTCCGGGTGCCGCGCCTGAAATTGCCGAGCTGCTGCGGCTGGTGCTGGGCTGGGCGTGGACATACGTCATCGTGGCGGAGCTTATCGGTTCATCGAGTGGCATCGGCCATATGATTGTTAACAGTCAGGCGCTGCTCAATACCGGGCAAATGATCTTCGGCATTATCGTGATTGGTTGCATCGGTTTGCTTTCTGACCTGTTATTTAAAGCGGCAAACCGCCGCCTGTTTGTCTGGAGTTCGCTGTGATGAGCCATCCGAAACTGAGTGTCCGGCAGGTGGAACGTATTTTCACCGGCCCGAAAGGCGAGAAAACGCAGGCGCTGTTGCCGGTGGATTATCAGGTTAACGAAAATGACTTCATCACCATTCTCGGGCCATCGGGCTGCGGCAAATCCACGCTTTTGCGCATTGTGGCAGGGCTGGATCAGCCGACGCGCGGGGAAGTCTGGCTTGATGGCGAACTGGTTGACGGGCCGGGCGCTGACCGGGGCATGGTGTTTCAAAGCTACACCCTGTTTCCGTGGCTGACGGTGGAGCAAAACATCCGTTTTGGTTTGCAGGAACGCGGTGTCAGCAAAGCGGCGCAAAAAGAGCGCAGCGACTATTTCATTAATAAGGTCGGGCTGCGCGGATTTGAGCAGCATTTTCCCCGTCAGTTGTCCGGCGGCATGCAGCAGCGTACCGCGATTGCCCGAGCGCTGGCGAATGATCCGAAAATTTTGCTGATGGACGAACCTTTTGGTGCGCTCGACAACCAGACCCGCGTAATGATGCAGGAACTGCTGCTGTCGATCTGGGAATCTTCGCGTAAAACCGTGCTGTTCGTGACGCACGATATCGACGAAGCGATTTTCATGGCGAACAAAGTGGCCATTTTCAGTGCGCGGCCGGGGCGGATTAAGACAGAAATAGCCGTGGATTTCCCGCATCCGCGTGATTACACCCTGAAAACGTCACCGGAATTTATGGCGCTGAAAGCGCGGGTGACGGAAGAAATCCGTACCGAAACAATGCAGACGATGGATCACTGATCTCTCCCTGCGGGTAAGCGTTTAACGTTGTTGTGTCAGGTATTGCATAAACACCCGGCGGGCTGAGGCCTTAGCCGGGTTTACTTCCCGTTTCACTTGTCTATACAGGAATAGATTATGGCTTCTTCATCCACCGCTTTAACCCTTTGCCGCCTGCAACCGGGCCATGTTGACCTGCCGATGCTGCGCAAAATTTATCAAGGCAACGTCCGTCTTGAACTGGCTGAAGAGGCGCGCGCTGGCGTACTGGCTTCGCAGGAAACGGTCACCCGCATCGTTGAGTCGGGCAAAGTGGTTTACGGGATCAACACCGGTTTTGGCAAACTGGCGCAAACGCGCATTCCTGCTGAACGGCTGGCTGAGCTGCAACGTAATCTGGTGCTGTCGCACAGCGTCGGTATCGGCAAGGATCTGGCGGATAACGTGGTGCGTCTGGTCATGGCAACCAAAGTCCTGAGCCTGTCGCGCGGCCATTCAGGGATCCGCATTGAAGTGATTGATGCGCTGATTACTTTATTTAATGCGGGCGTGTATCCGTGTATTCCGGAGAAAGGTTCGGTCGGCGCTTCCGGCGACCTGGCACCGCTGGCGCACCTTTCACTGATGCTGATTGGTGAAGGTCAGGTCACGGCGAAAGGTGAAAAAATGTCGGCCATCGCCGGGCTGGCAACCGCCGGTCTGGTGCCGTTTGAACTTGGTCCGAAAGAAGGGCTGGCGCTGCTTAACGGCACCCAGGTGTCAACGTCTCTGGCACTTTCCGGTTTGTTCGAAGCGGAGCGCGTATTTTCTGCCGGGCTGGTGGCAGGCGCGTTGTCGCTGGAAGCCATCAAAGGGTCGGTAAAACCGCTCGATTCACGCATTCACGAAGCGCGTGGTCAGCAGGGCCAGATTGGCGTTGCGGCGGCGCTTTCAACTATTCTGGCAGGCAGTGACATTGTCACGTCGCATGCCGATTGCGGGCGTGTACAGGATCCGTATTCCATCCGCTGCGTGCCTCAGGTGATGGGCGCTTGTCTGGATAACCTGCATCACGCGGCGCGTATTCTTCGCATCGAAGCCAACGCCGCCTCCGACAATCCGCTGGTCTTCTCTGAAAATGGTGATGTGATTTCCGGCGGTAACTTCCACGCGGAACCTGTGGCGTTTGCTGCGGACATCATCGCGCTGGCGGTGGCAGAAATCGGTGCGATTTCAGAACGCCGCATGGCGCTGCTGCTCGATACCGGTCTTTCCGGCCTGCCGCCGTTCCTGGTGAACGACGGCGGTGTGAACTCCGGTTTCATGATTGCCCAGGTGACGGCAGCTGCGCTGGCGTCAGAAAACAAATCGCTGGCACATCCGGGCAGTGTCGACAGCCTGCCAACGTCAGCGAATCAGGAAGACCACGTTTCAATGGCGACTTACGCCGCACGCCGTCTGGGGGACATGTGCTTTAACACCAGCGTCGTCGTGGGCATCGAAGCCATGGCGGCCGCACAGGGGATTGATTTCCATCGTCCGCTGCAAAGCTCTGTGACGCTGGAAAACGAAATGCAGGCTATCCGTGAAAACGTCGCGTTTCTTGAAAAGGATCGCCTGATGGCACCGGACGTCGAAATGATGCGTCTGTGGGCTTCCCGTGAACACTGGCCCGCGGCGATTGAAGCGCTGCTGCCAAGCTTTGTTTGATCGAAAGCTTCGCCTGAACACAAGCTTTGCCTGAAATTTTGAGCCTGAAAACACCCTATTTGAGAGAAGGAACCGACGATGAACGCTCCACAAAAAACGGCTGTAGCCCGCGTTGTTCGTGCGCCGCACGGGACTGAACTGAGCTGCCAGAACTGGCTGATTGAAGCCGCGTACCGCATGATCCAAAACAACCTTGATCCGGATGTCGCTGAGCGCCCGGAAGATCTGGTGGTTTACGGCGGGATTGGTAAAGCGGCGCGTAACTGGCCCGCGTTTGAAAGCATTCTGGAAAGCCTGCGCCAGCTGCGTGAAGACGAAACGCTGCTCGTTCAATCCGGCAAACCGGTCGGCGTATTCCGTACCCATACCGATGCGCCGCGCGTGCTGATTGCCAACTCCAATATCGTGCCACACTGGGCAAACTGGGAGCATTTCCATGAGCTGGATAAAGCCGGGCTGATGATGTACGGCCAGATGACCGCCGGTTCGTGGATTTACATTGGTGCGCAGGGCATTGTTCAGGGCACTTACGAAACGTTCGCCGAAGCGGGGCGTCAGCACTACAACAGCGACCTGCGCGGCAAGTGGATTTTAACCGCCGGTCTGGGCGGTATGGGCGGCGCACAACCGCTGGCGGGCGTTCTGGCCGGGGCGTGCGTGCTGGCGATTGAATGCCAGGAATCGCGTATCGATTTCCGTCTGCGCACCCGTTATGTCGATTACAAGGCGCACAGCATTGATGAAGCGCTGGCGATGATTGAAAAAGCCTGCGCGGAGAAAAAAGCCATTTCCGTCGGCCTGCTGGGCAACGCCGCGGAACTGATGCCGCAGCTGGTTGCGCGTGCGAAAGAAGGCGGTTTGCGCCCGGATATCGTCACCGATCAGACCTCGGCGCATGACCCGCTGAACGGTTATCTGCCGGAAGGCTGGAGCCTGGAAAAATGGCAGGAAGCGCGTAAATCGGATCCGCAATCTGTGGTGAAGGCCGCAAAAGCCTCGATGGCAAAACACGTTCAGGCGATGCTGGATTTCCACGCAATGGGCATTCCGACCGTGGATTATGGCAACAATATCCGTCAGGTGGCGAAAGACGAAGGCGTGACCAATGCCTTTGATTTTCCGGGCTTTGTCCCTGCGTATATCCGTCCGCTGTTCTGCGAGGGCAAAGGCCCGTTCCGCTGGGTAGCGCTTTCCGGTGACCCGGAAGATATCTATAAAACGGATGCCAAACTCAAGGAGCTGTTCCCGGATAACGCCAACCTGATCAACTGGCTGGACATGGCACGCGAGCGCATCGCCTTCCAGGGTTTACCGGCGCGTATCTGCTGGCTCGGTCTGGGCGAGCGTCATATTGCCGGGCTGGCGTTCAATGAGATGGTGCGCAACGGTGAGCTGAAAGCGCCGGTTGTCATTGGTCGTGACCATCTGGATACCGGTTCTGTGGCCTCGCCAAACCGTGAAACCGAAGCCATGAAAGACGGCTCCGACGCGGTTTCCGACTGGCCGCTGCTCAATGCGTTACTCAACACTGCGGGCGGCGCAACCTGGGTCAGCCTGCACCACGGCGGCGGCGTCGGCATGGGCTTCTCGCAACATGCGGGCATGGTCATTGTGGCGGACGGCACTAAAGAGGCCGATGCACGCCTTTCGCGCGTTCTGTGGAATGACCCGGCAACCGGCGTGATGCGTCATGCTGATGCCGGTTATGAGCAGGCTAAAGCCTGTGCGGAACGCAATGACCTGAACCTGCCGATGCTATGAAGCCCGTTAGGGTAAGTGATGAATACAGCGGCAATTAAATTGAACAAAATCAGCGGGCAGTGGCGCAGGTCGCTGCCCGTTTTTGTTTCTAAAATAATCTGAAAATGCGTTAAAAAGTGGCGTAAAACCGCGCGGACTTCCGGCATACTCGGGAACAGAATCTTCACAGCACGAGGTAAAAGATGGCTTCAGATCCGACAGCTTTTGATGCAGCAAAAGAGTGCCTGAAAAATCTGGCAAGGCCCGCATCACGGGCGCTGGGCGTGTATAACGCCGGGCTTTCAGCCGACGCTGTACAGCAAAAATATGGCGCAGCCCGTATCGCCAAACTGGCGAGTAATGAAAACCCTCTGGGGGCCAGCCCGAAAGTGATTGCGGCGCTTGAAGCTGATGCCCGTTTCAGCGCGATTTATTCTGATGCATCTAGTGCGGCATTGCGTGCGGTGCTGGCGGAAGAAACGGGCGTCAACGCGGAAAACATTGTGGCCGGCAACGGTTCTGAAGACATTTTACACATGCTGGCGCTGGCCTTTCTGAACCCTGGCGACCGCGTCGTCACGCTGATCCCGTCTTTTGGTTTGCATGAAATTTTCCCGCGCATGATGGGGGCTGAGGTCACGCTGGTGGGCGTCAGCGCGCAGCAGCAGTTCGATATTGAGGCCTGGGAGCGGGCGCTTTCCACACCTGCAAAAATGGTGATTTTCAGCAATCCGTCGAACCCGGTGGGCTGCATGCTGGGTCGCGAAGGATTCGCCCGAATTATCGATGCCGCCCCGCAGAATTGCATTCTGGTGATTGACGAAGCTTATTTTGAATATTGCGAAAACGAGCCTGATTATCCAGACAGCCTGCGCGTTCTGGCTGAGCAGCCGCGTCCGTGGATTGTGTTGCGTACCTTCTCCAAAGCTTACGGGCTGGCCGGTTTGCGCATTGGCTATGGTTTAGCCAGCCATTCTGAACTGGTGAATCTGCTCGACCGTGTCCGGACGCCGTTTAACATTAACCGCTCGGCACAAACTGCCGCCGTTGCGGCTTTGCAGGATAAACAGCACGTGCGTGACAGCATTGCGCTGGTCACCGCGCAGCGTGAAAAAATGGCCGCAGAGCTGATGGCTCTGGGCTTTACCGTTGCGCCGTCGCACGCCAATTTCCTGTTCTTTGATTGCGGCCAGCCGAGCGCGGAACTGGCACAGCGATTGCTTACCTTTGGCGTAATTATTAAGCCGTGGCGCGAAACCGGCTATGAAAACTGGATCCGCGTGTCAGTCGGTAACGAGCAGGATAACCGGCAGTTTATGGAAAGCCTGAAACACATTCTGGCGGAGGAAGCCGCGTGAAGCGTGCTGCGTTAAACATTGAAGAATTGCGCCGTCAGGCCCGGCGCGCGTTGCCGCGTTTCGCTTTCAGCTATGTGGAAGGCGGGGCGGATGATGAACAAACGCTGAAAGATAACCGTGAGGTTTTTGCCCGCTGGCGCTTTATTCCGCCGGTACTGACGGATTCCAGCCAGCGCGATTTATCTGTCACGCTCTGCGGGCAGACGCTCTCTGCGCCGCTGCTGATTGCACCGACCGGTTACAACGGCATGCTGCGTTTTGGCGCAGACGCCATGCTGGCCCGTACCGCCAGACGCGCCGGGATCGGGTATATCCAGAGCACGGTGTCCACAGCATCGATTGAAGAAATCGCGGCGGAAAACCTGCCGCAGCACTGGTTTCAGCTGTACGTATTAAAAGACCGCGCGGTGACAACCGGCCTGCTGGAGCGGGCGAAAGCTGCCGGATGCACCACGCTGGTGGTGTCCGTCGATGCCGTCCATTTCGGTAATCGCGAAAAAGACAAACGCAACTACCGGCGGCCAATGAAGCTTTCGTTGCCGAGCCTGGTGGATGTCGCGCTGCATCCCGGCTGGGTGTGGCGGACGCTAAAACCGGCGGGTATGCCCGGTTTTGGCAATTTAAAACCTTACGTGCCTGCGGATAAACAGCGTGGCGCGGGTGGGGCGAGCTATTTCTCTGAGCAGATGGATACCCGCCTGAACTGGGAAACGTTTGCCTGGATCCGCAGCCAGTGGCAGGGCGCGTTGCTGATTAAAGGCATTCTGGCACCGGCCGATGCGCAACGGGCGCTGGACGCGGGCGCAGACGGCATTGTGCTGTCCAATCACGGCGGCCGTCAGCTCGATGGTTCGGTCAGCGCGATGGAAGTCCTGCCGGAAATTCGCCAGTTGTGCGGCGCGGATGCCACTATTCTTATCGACAGCGGTTTTCGTCGTGGTACCGACGTGGTGAAAGCGCTGGCGCTGGGCGCGAATGCCGTATTGCTTGGCCGCCCGATGCTCTACGGCGTGGCGGCGGCGGGCGAAGCGGGCGCGCAACGTGCGCTGGAGATTATCTTGCAGGAAGTAGACCGCACGCTGGCGCAGCTTGGTTGTACGTCGGTGAATCAGCTGGGGCCGCATTTGCTGCGCCCTGAGCGTTAATTTGCACAAAGTAAAAACAGTAAACATCCTCAGAATTTTTAACCTGAATCAGTCAAACACAAGCATCACGGAGAAGCAGTTATGCAGGCACAGAACATTATCTTCCCGGCGCAAATTCTGCGCGGCCCCGGCGTTATTTCTCAGCTTGGCGATATTTGTGCGTTGCTCGGTAAACGCGCGCTGGTGATTGGCGGGCATCAGGCCCTGATGGCGGCAGGAGATAAAATTCGTCATCAGCTTGAAGGCTGTGCGGTGGAACTGGTGGGCAGCGAATGGTTTGGCGGTGAAAGCAGCGAAGGCAATATCACGCGTCTGGCGAAAGTAGTGAAAGACAAAAAGGCCGACATCGTGATTGGCGTAGGCGGCGGGAAATCTCTCGATACCTGCAAGGCCGTTGGCGTGGAAACCAACGTGCCGGTCGTGACCATTCCTACCATCGCCGCGACCTGCGCTGCCGTGACGCCGCTGACTATCCGTTATCACGATGACGGGCATTTTCGCGATTTATTCCCGCTGCCACAGGCCCCGGCGGCGGTCATTATCGACAGCGACATTCTGGCGGCCGCGCCGTTGCGCTGGCTCGCTGCGGGGCTGGGCGATACGCTGGCAAAATGGTACGAATTCCGCGCCATCAGCAGCCATCACGGCCAGTTAAGCGGCGTGGCGCGATCTTCAAGCGCCAACAGCCGGATTTGTTATGACCTGATTGAATCCTGTGGCCCGGCAGCCTGCGACGCGGTGCGCGCGGGTAAACCAAACGCCGAACTGGATCAGGTGCTGGACGCCATTTTCATGTTTGCCGGTCTGACCTCGCTGATGAGCAGCGGGGCCCACGCCGCCGCCTCCCACGCCATTTACGAAGGCTTCACTGTTTGCGATAAAACGCGTGAATTTGGCCACGGCTTGCTGGTCGGCTTCGGTAATCTCTGCCTGCTGGCGCTGGAAAACCGCAGCGACGAAGAGCTGATGGAAGCCATCAGACTCGCCCACGCCTGCGCCGTGCCGCTGCGTCTGAGTGAAATCGCCGAACTGAACGCCGAAGAACTCGACAGCATCGTGAAGGCATCGCTGCACGCACCGGATATGGAGAATATGCCGGGGCATGTGACGGCAGGGGGATTGTATGAGGCGATTTCGCGGGTAGAGGCAATGGCAGATCTGATTTGATCTTTTGGGCTTGCAGCCCAAGCCTGCGAGTTTTGGGGTAGCGACCTGAAGGGTTTTAAATTTAATTTCAAATTCAAAATCAAGACCTTGGGTACAACCCAAGGTCTTGACCTTAAAGCCCCAAGGTCTTGACCTGAGCGATTACTGCAAGTGAAAAACCGCCAGATGTCCGGTCTGACATCAGATCCCCGCCAGATATCCCCCATCCACATATAACACCTGTCCGGTGATATAGCGTGCGGCGTCACTGCTTAAAAATACTGCCGCGCCGGTGAGGTCGTCGAGTTCTCCGAAACGCCCGAGCGGGATTTTCCCCTGCATTTGCTGGCACCAGTCGGCGTTTTCGTAAAACTCTGCCGTCAGATCGGTTTTGAAATATCCCGGACCGATGCCGTTAACGCGGATATTTTTTACGGCCCATTCCGTCGCCAGCGTGCGGGTCAGACCAGCCATAGCGGATTTCGATGCACCGTATGCTGCGGCACCCGGAACGCCGACCTGGCTGGTGATCGAGCAGAGGTTGAGAATACTGCCGCCGCCATTTTCGGCCATCAGCCGTGCGGCGGCTTGTGCGCAGAAAAATGCGCCTTTGAGGTTGGTGGTGAGAATGGTGTCCCAGAGCGCTTCGTCAACGTCCAGTGACGGGCAAAGGTGTTCGGTTCCGGCGTTGTTGACCAGCACGTCAGGCGGAGCGGGCAGCCTGGCCAGCGCGGCGTCGAAGGTGGCGGGTTGCGTGACGTCGAGCACCAGCGGAAAGGCCTCCGCGCCAAGTTGACGGATTTCCCCGCAGACAGCGTTTATCGTGACGTTGTCACGCCCGCTGACGATCACGCTGGCACCGGCTTTTGCCATGCCTATCGCCAGCGCTTTACCGATGCCGCGTGAGCTGCCGGTGATCAGCACCCGTTTGCCTTGCAGCGAGAACGGGTCAGTCATTCGCTTTCTCCGCCGGGCTGATCCCGGCCAGCCATTGGCTGAATTCGTCGAGATCTTCCACCGGCTGGCTGCCCAGCATGACGGACATCGCCAGACCGAGGGCGGAGCTGGTGGGGATATGCCCGCTGAAACCGCCTGCGCGGAGATCCAGAACCAGCGTCGGGCAGCAGAACATGGCGAGGCGGAAAATCCGCTGCCAGTGCGGCGGCAACCAGCCACGGCGGGCGAGTTGGGCGAGCAACGGCTGCCAGTATTCCTCGCCTTTGTCGCGCAGGAAGGCGGCGCGCAGCGGCGTCAGCTGCCAGTTGTGATCCACAAACAGCGTATCGCCACGGCGCATCACCGTGACTTTGTACAGTTCGCCGCAGCGTGCGGGTTCGTACAACCACAGCGGATGCGCAAAAATGTTGTGGAAGGTGGCTTTGATTTCCGCCAGCAGCGCCGGAATGTTGCGCCCGGCGAAAGCGGGGTCGAAACTCACCAGTTGCGGAATTTCTTCCGACGTGTCGTACCAGACGTTAGCGTTGTGCGCGTCGCCGTGTGCTGTGATGACGCCGTGGTCGGCCAGTGCGGCGGGCGCGAGACGCGTTCCCGCTTCGGCGAATAATTGCCGCAGGCTGTGTTCATACGCGACGCCGTTGATGACCCAGCGCAGGTTACTCAGCGTTTGCCATTCCAGTTGCTCGTCTTCGAGCTGGAAGGTTTTGCCGACGTAAAAACGCGCGACGCGGCCACCGAAACCGGCGGGGATCTCCGGGTTGTCCGGGGAAACCAGCCGGTGATGGAACAGCTGATGGATGGGTTCTGCGGAAACGCCGTCCACCGAACCGGCTTTCAGCGTCGGTAGCGTATTTGTCAGGATATCGCGGTCAGCGCGGCGCTGGGCTTCTTCGATTTCAGCTTCCTGATCCCATGCCTGTTGCTGTTCGATATCCCGGCAGACATCTGCCATACGCCGGTCGTGGCGCAGGGTATACATCAGAATCTGCCGCCCCGGTTCGCCGCAGGCATACACCGGCACATCGACCCGAAAGCCGCTTTCACGCAGCAATTCAGCGTTGTAATACTCTTCGATGGTTTTATCTTCGCCTTCTTCATTGTGATATTTGAAGAACAGGGCGCGGCCATCGTCGAGCGTCACCGTACCGTTGAGGGAATTCAGGCTGTACTGGTCACGGTTGATGGTCAGCTGACCGGCCTTCACGCCGGTGACTTCGCCAATCAGCTGTCGCAGCGCATCCGCCGCTTTTTGCCACTCTCCCGCGTGGACTAACTGACGCGCCTGCGCGGCCAGCGGTTCACTGCCCGTCAAATTGCTCATCGTTATTGGCCTTTTTTGTTGAGGATCTCAGTGCGTAATGCCGATACCGCCAGCGCGTGGCCGGGGAAGCCCTCGTACAGTGCGAACGCGTGTGCTTTTTCAGCCAGCGGTGCGTAGCCTTCGCGGGTCACGTAGCCGACTGAAATGCGTTTCATGTAATCGAAAACTGAGAGCGGGCCGACGGTTTTCGCTGCACCGTTGGTCGGCAGGACAGCGTTCGGGCCGAGCACAAAATTCCCCAATGTGATAGGCGTGTAGTTGCCGAGCAAGATTTCTCCGGCGTTGCGGATTTTGCCCATTACGGCCATCGGTTCTTCGGCAAGGATTTCCAGATGTTCCGGCGCGTACTGGTTTACAAACTCAACGGCAGTGTCGAAATCTGGCGTCAGCACCACGCCGCCGTGCGTTCCGCATAGAACCGCCTGCGAGAAACCGGCGCGCTTTTCACCGATTTGCGCCCAGTAGCCGGGCAAGGCGGCAATGGCTTCTTCGGCCACGCGGCGGCTGTTTGTTACCAGATAAGCCGAGGAGTCCGGCCCGTGTTCGGACTCGATGATGAGATCTAAGGCTGCCAGCGCACCGTCCACGCTGTCATCGGCCAGAATTAAGCTTTCGCTGGGCCCGGCGGGAATCCCGGGATCGATAAGGTTTGATAACTGGCGTTTTGCCGCCACGACCCACGGGCTGCCCGGTCCGACGATTTTCAGGCATTTCGGCACGGTTTCAGTGCCGAATGCCACGGCCGCCACGCCCTGTGCGCCGCCGCATTTATACACTTCGGTGATGCCCACCAGCCTTGCGGCGACCAGCGTGGCGTCGTCCACTTTGCCGTCCGGCCCCGGCGGGGTGATGACAATGGCGCGTTTGACGCCAGCCACCACCGCCGGGATCGTGGTCATCAGAAAGACGCTGGGGAACGAGCCTTTGCCGCGCGGCACGTAGCAGGCGACGGAGTCAATTGGCACATGGCGGTCACCGGCAAATGCGCCGGGGCGGATTTCTTTCATCCACATGTCTTCGGGTTTCTGCGCTTCGTGGAATGCGCGAATGTTTTCCACCGAGAAACGGATGGATTCGATGACCTGTGGATCAAGGCGTTCAAACGCCGTGGCGAACTCAGAATCTTCCGCCATGATGCTCATTTCCGGCGCGGTGACCGCGTCGAAATCGCGGGCAAAGCGTTGCAGGGCGGCGTCGCCATCGGTGCGCACGGCGTCGATAATCGGTGCCACACGCTCAATGAAAAAGGATAAATCCGCTTCGGTGCGCTGGAATAATGCCGGTGGCAGGTCAGTCGAATCGCTCAGGTCATGAAAAGTCACAGATTGAAAAGGTGCAGACATGGTAAATCTCCGGTGATCAGGCCAGCGCGGCGCGGGTGTGGCCGCTGCGGATAGTGTGGAGAACCTGACGTTGCAGGTCAGTGAATTCAGGGCTGGCGGTCAGTTCTTCGCGGCGCGGGCGCGGCAACGGCACATCAAACGTTGCCTGAATGGTGCCCGGTCCCATCACCACGATGCGGTCGGAAAGATAAACCGCTTCCTCTATATCGTGGGTGACGAACATCACCGTCAGCCGGTGTTGCTCCCAGATACCGGTGAGCAGTTCCTGCATCTGGTGGCGCGTCATGGCGTCGAGCGCGCCGAAAGGTTCATCCATCAGCAATATTTTCGGACGATAGGACAACGCGCGCGCAATCGCCACGCGTTGTTTCATACCGCCGGAAAGCTCGGACGGCCAGGCATCGGCAAACGCCGTCAGCTGAACCAGTTCGAGATGCTGATCGGCTTTTTCGCGGCATTCTGCCCGGCTGAACCCGGCGGCTTTGAGCGCAAATTCGATGTTCTGCCGCGCCGTCAGCCACGGTAATAAAGTATAGGACTGAAACACCACGCCACGGTCGATGCCCGCGCCGCGTATGGTTTGCCCGTCAACCTGCACGTCGCCGCTGTCGTAATCCTCAAGGCCTGCCGCGATGGACAGCAGGGTGCTTTTGCCGCAGCCCGACGTGCCGACGACCGAGACAAATTCGTTGTCCGCCAGCGTCAGGCTGATGTCGTGCAGAACTTCGCGCGTCTGTTTTCCGACCTGGAAACTTTTGTGCAAATGAGAAATGGTTAAAACCGACATTAAGCACGCCTCTTGTTGTAGCGGAACAGTACGCGCTCGGCGGCACGCATAATCTGGTCGCTGATTAACCCCAAAATCCCCAGCAGCAGGATGTAACCGATGATGGTGTCGGTCTGGAAGAAGCGCTGGGAAACGACGATGCGGTAACCCAGCCCGGAGGTGGAGGCCACCAGTTCGGCCAGCACCAGCCACGTCCACGCCCAGCCGAGGCTGATGCGCAGTGCGTCCCAGATGCCCGGCAGCGCGCCCGGTAAAACGATGCGGAAGAGAATTTTGCGATCCGGCATGCCGAGCGTGCGGCCTAAACCGACGAAATCACCCGGTACGCGTTTCACGGCGTCGATGACCATTAACACCTGCTGGAAGAAGGTACCGATCCAGATAATCAGGAATTTCTGCACGTCGTCTGTACCGGTCCATAAAATGGTCAGCGGCACGAACGCCACCACCGGCATGTAACGAATGAAATCCACCAGCGGTTCGGTCAGGGCTTTGAAAAAACCGTAGCAGCCTGCCAGCACGCCAATCACAATCGACATCACCGAGGAAATGGCGAATGCAATACTGATGCGGTAGAGGCTGCTTTTAACGTCACTCCACAGCGTGCCGTCCTGCGCCAGTGAAACCATTTTCAGCCACACATCGGTGAGTTTTGGCAGAAAAATCGGCGGAATGGCGCCGCTGCGGGTCGCCAGCCCCCAGGCCAGAAACAGGACAACGAACAGCGCCACGGCGATGCCGACGAACAATTTGCGCGAGGGCAGGCGGCCAATCACCATCAGGTTGAGCGGTTTACGGCGCGAACTCATGGCAGGCTGTTCACAAAGCTGGCATCAATCACCTGCGCGGCGGTCACCGGTTTTGGGATCAGCCCGGCGGCGGTGGCGGCTTTCAGCACATGCGCAAACGTCTGGTCGGAGAACGAATGGCTGAGCACCTGTTTGTTTTCGGCCAGCGAATAGTATTTCACGCCGTCAAACGCTGATTCCAGGTCCGCCGGTGTGGCCCCCACGGCTTTGGCGATCAGGGCGCGGTCGGCGGTGGTATTGGCCTGATAATGGGTCAGGGCGGCGTCCCAGCTTTTAATCAGCGCGGCAATCTGGCCCGGTTTTTCTTTCAATACGGAATCGCGAACCACCAGAACGTCGCCGATCAGGCCCGGATCGGAAGAGCCGCTGTAGAGCATTTTCAGCGACGGATCCTGTTTTCTGGCGGCAGAAATGTACGGCTCGTAAGTCACGGCGGCGGTGACGCGTTTGGCAATCAGCGCGCTGCCTGCGGAATCGGCAGGCATCGGCACCGGCGTGATATCACTCCATTTCAGCCCGGCCGAGTTGACGGCGCTGTGCAGCAGAATGTCGCTGGTGGTGCCTTCTTCAAACGCCACCTGTTTACCTTTCAGGTCTTTCAGCGTGGCGATATCTTTGCCGACCAGCAGGGCGTCGGCGGTTTCGCTCTGATCGAGCAGCAGGACGACTTTCACCGGCAATCCGGCGGAAACCATTGCCATGGCGGTGTGTGTGGCGATGTTTGCGCCGTCAATCTGCCCGCTGGCTAACGCGGCGTTGATGTCTTTGTCTTCGGCGAAGTTAATGATGTCGACCTTTTCCAGCCCCTGCTGTTTAAAAATGCCCTGACTTTGTGCGACGTGCCACTGCCCGTAGCCCAGCCAGGGTTCGATACCCATTTTGAAGGTACCGGCTTCCGGTGCTGTCGTTGCCGCGCCAGCACTCAGGCTGAATGTCGTGAGCGCGCCAATGCAACAGGCCAGCGCAACTTTGTTTTTTAAGGCGTTTAAGGTCTGAGTCGGTGACATGGTGATCCTCGCATGGTGTTGAAAGAGAGAAAGACGGCTAATAGAAATCCTAATGTGCAACCCTGTATAGACAAGTGAGTAAAGCAATTACTACGCCATAGTTGAAATCACGGAAGGAAATCAGGCAGGGCATTGATGTTATACATTTTTGGATAATTAATGAGAAGGAGGTAAACGAATTTATAATTAAAAGTGATAACCTGCACCACAATATGACTTTCATTGCTCTGCGCCGGTGCATAAGAAGACGGAGCCGGCAATATTCCCGCTTAATCGAATCAGCTGGCTTTCGCTTCAGGCCGGGGAATGAGTGCCTGTTTGAGAGCATTAAAGAATAAATTCAGCACGGAATTAAACGGGGAACCTTTTTTAACCACCAGGCTGAAGGGAGTGGCGATTTCAATATTGTCCGGCATCAGCGCTTTGAGTTTATTTCCGTCCATGAACGCACTGGCATAATGTTCCGGTAAAAAACCGAGATAATTACCGGTCATCAGTAACATGGTGACCGCTTCGACCTGTACGGCGATGGCGTGCGGCGTCGTGACGTCGGAGAAGATATTTTTCTTACTGTGATTGGCGTAAAAGTGATTCACCATTTGCGAGGATTTGATTTGTGATTCTTTAATTTCCTGAGCCGGAACGGAGAAGAGCGGGTGTTTATCGCCGCAATAAAGATAGGTCATTTCGTGATACAGGAAAAAGTAATCAAATTCCGGTTTTTCCTGATAGACCGGCATGATGCCGCAGGTAAAACGGCCATCAATCACGCCGCGTTCGATCTCGTCGAGCTGGGTGGCGTGCAGGCGGATGTTCACCTTTGGCGCCTGACGGTAAACCTCGCTTAAGCCACAGACGACGGGCGATTGCGGATCCGTAATGGTGTTGTCGATAATGCCGATGTTCAGCTCTCCGAACAGTTCGTGGCGCGCATGATTGAGTTTGTCGCGAAAGAGGTTGATGGAAGAAAATAAATCCAGACACGCCTGATACGCGACTTTTCCGTGTTCGGTTAAATAAAACCCCTCACGCCCGCGCGTACAAAGTTTCATCCCAAAGCGGATCTCCAGATCCGATATTTGTTTGCTGATTGCCGCCAGGCCAATATTCAGTTCATTACAGGCTGCGGTAAATCCACCGGCCTCTACCACGGTTTTAAAGACGCGCAAAAGTTTTAAATCTGCGACGCCAAGGCTGTGCTGGTTAATATCACTTTTTGCGGGTGATGTGTTTCCTGATTTGGAAAGTGGACTTTCCATAATAAATATTTACCCCCGCTCTAAAAATCTACAACATCAAATTCACTTAGCCTCACTCGTTATTACGCTGTAAGCCTCAGATTGTTCAGTGTCATTCGAAATACTGTCGGCTGAAATTTATTTAAACGCCGTCAGACAATACGCTGGATTCAGGTTTGCAACATCTATGCCATAAAAGGAAACGATCATGTCCCAGCAGCCAGAACTTCTTTGGGGAGCCCGCTTCAAACACGGGCCAGCCGCGGCGTTAAGCGCCTTATCGCGCAGCCCGGAATATTATTTTTCACTTGCTGAATATGATCTGGAAGGGTGCCGCGCACACGCTTATGAATTAAAGCGCGCCGGTTTACTTGATGAGAATGAAACCCGTCAGATGGTTGAGGCCATTGAGCAACTGGCCGCCGATTTTCGCGCCGGAACCGTGACGCCGGTTCAGGGCGATGAAGATGTGCATACGTTTATCGAACGCAGCCTGACCGAACGGCTGGGCGCACTTGGCGGCAAACTGCGCGCCGGACGGTCCCGTAACGACCAGACCGCCAACGATTTGCGTCTGTACCTGCGCGATAACACCCGCAAAATCGTGGTTGCGCTGCTGGAATTACAAACCGCGCTGATCAAACAGGCGGAACAGCATATTCATACCCTCGCGCCTGGTTTTACGCATCTGCAACAGGCGCAGCCGATTGTGTTTGGTCATCAGCTGATGGCGCATGCGCAGTCGTTTTACCGCGACGTTGAACGCTTGCGTGACTGGGATAAACGCTGCGCACTTTCTCCGCTCGGGGCGGCGGCGATGGCCGGTTCTGCCATCGCGATGCACCCGGAATTATCCGCTAAAGATCTGGGCTACGACGGCGCGTGTGAAAACTCCATTGACGCCGTTGCCAGCCGTGACCACGTCGCTGAATTCCTGTTTGCCGGCAGCATGCTGAGCGTCAACTTATCGCGCATTTGCGAAGAAGTTTGTCTGTGGGCGTCGCGCCAGTTCCGCTGGGTCGAGCTTGACGACGGTTACGCCACCGGCAGTTCCATCATGCCGCAGAAGAAAAACCCCGACATTGCCGAGCTGACGCGGGGCAAAAGTGGCCGTCTGATTGGCAACGTGACGGCGATGCTGACCACCATGAAAGGGCTGCCGCTTTCGTATAACCGCGATCTGATTGAAGACAAACGCAACGCGATGGACACCGTTGACCAGCTGTTGCTGGTGCTGCCTGCAATGGCCGGAATGATCGACAACATGAAGGTGAACGTTGAACGGCTGCGCGAACAGGCACCGGAAGGTTTCACGCTGGCGACCGAAGTGGCGGACTGGCTTTCCCGCCGCGGCGTGCCGTTTAAGGAAGCGCACGAAATCACCGGCCAGCTGGTGCAGGTTTGCGAGCAACACAATCTGGCGCTGCATGAACTCAGCGACGCACAGCTGCTGGCCGTGGATCCGCGTCTGAGCGCTGACGTGCGCGATTGCCTGACGTTAGAAGCCGCGGTGAATGCCCGCAGCGGCTGGGGCGGTACGTCTCCGGTGCGCGTGGCCGAGCAGATTGAGCGGCTGAAAGTGCGTCTGGCCGGGCAGTCGGCCTGGGCAACGGCCTACACCGGCCTGTCTTTATAACGTCTGCATAACTTCTACACCTCGCGGGGAGCGGCGAATGACTTTGTATCAGAAGACGTCTGAAAACGTGAAAACCGCTGATATCGATCTCAGCGAATACCACTATGTGCCGCAGCGTTATTACGGCCGGATTTTTGCCTCGGTCGCGATCCTGGTGCTGCTGGCCTTGCTGGTGAACGCCTTTGCGCACGGCAAAATCGAATGGCAGTACGTGGCGCAGTTTCTGACCGCCAAAGCGATTTTGTTCGGGCTGGGCAACACCATTGTGATGTCGGTGCTGGCGATGGCGCTGGGGATTGTATTCGGGGTGATTATCGCAGTGATGCGCATGTCGCAAAACCCGGTGCTGCGCAGTGTGGCGATGGGCTACACGTGGATTTTTCGCGGTACGCCGCTGATTTTACAGCTGCTGCTGTGGTTTAACCTGGCACTGATTTTCCCGACCATTTCCATTCCCGGCCTGTTCAGTATTCAGACCGTGGACATCATGACGCCATTCACCGCCGCACTGCTCGGGCTGAGTATTAATCAGGGCGCGTACACCTCGGAAGTGGTGCGCGCCGGGCTGATTTCGGTCGATCTCGGGCAGTACGAGGCGGCGAAGTCCATCGGCATGACGCGTCTGCATGCGCTGCGGCGGATCATTTTGCCGCAGGCCATGCGGGTGATTATTCCGCCTATTGGTAACGAATTTATCAGCATGGTGAAGACCACCAGTCTGGCGAGCATGATCCAATATTCCGAAGTGCTTTATAACGCGCAGACCATTTACTTCGCCAATGCGCGGGTGATGGAACTGCTGTTTGTCGCCGGTATCTGGTACCTCGTGGTGGTGACGGTGTTGTCGCTCGGACAGAACCGTCTGGAACGCTATTTCGGTCGTGGCACCCGCCGCCGCACCAGCCACTGAGGAGCCAGACCATGAAAAGTATTATCAAAGCCGTCAACGTCAATAAGTACTTTGACCAGTTTCAGGCGCTGAAAAACATCAATCTTGAAGTTAAACACGGCGAAGTGATGTGCATCATCGGGCCATCGGGCTCGGGGAAAAGTACGTTTCTGCGCTGTATTAATCAGCTTGAGCGCATCGACAGCGGCGGCGTCTGGGTGGATGACGAACTGGTCGGTTACCGCATGGACGGCAAAAAACTTTACCCGCTCAATGACCGGCAGATTGCCCGCCAGCGGCTGAAAACCGGCATGGTTTTCCAGCGTTTCAATCTGTTCCCGGACAAAACGGCGCTGGAAAACATTATCGAAGGGCCGTGTCAGGTTCTGCTGCGGCCGGTGAAAGAGGCGACGCAGGAAGCCATGGCGCTGCTCGAACGCGTCGGGCTGGCGCATAAACGCGATGCGTATCCGCTGGAGCTTTCCGGTGGTCAGCAACAGCGCGTGGCGATTGCCCGTGCGCTGGCCATGAAACCCAAAGTGATGCTGTTTGATGAGCCGACGTCGGCGCTCGATCCGGAAATGGTCGGCGAAGTGCTGGCGGTGATGCGCGGCCTGGCCGCTGAAGGGATGACGATGATTGTGGTCACGCATGAATTAGGTTTCGCGCGGGAAGTCGCTAACCGCGTGGTCTTCATGGATGAGGGCGGAATTATAGAAAGTGGTAATCCGGAAGACATTTTGCTTAATCCACAAAACCCGCGGACGCAGAACTTTATCTCTGCCGTCCTCATTTGACCCTTTTGCCGTTAACTTTTGACTATGGGAATGCCTTCATGAAAAAAACACTGTTGTCCCTTATTACTGCGGCTGTTCTGTTGCAGGGTGCGGTTCCTGTCGCCAGCGCCGCTGAGCTGAAACAAAAAGACGAAATCAAAGTGGCGATGATGCCGAACTATCCGCCGCTGGAATTCAAAGATCCGGCCACCGGCCAGCTGACCGGCATGGATTACGATCTGGGCATGGAACTCGGCAAGCGCCTGAACCGCAAAATCAGCTGGCAGGAAATCGGCTTCGAACAGATGGTGAACGCCGTCGCCACGCATCGCGTGGACATGATCCTTTCCGGCATGACTGACACCAAGCCTCGCCAGGATATCGCCACGTTTGTGGATTACTACAACAGCGGGCCGCAGTTCTACACCACCGTCGCGCACAAAGAAATCAACACCCTGTCAGATCTCTGCGGCAAGAAAGTCGGTACCAGCCGCCGCACCACTTTCCCGGCTGAAATCGCTGCATGGAGCGAAGCAAACTGCGTGCCGGCAGGCAAACCGGCCATCGTGGTGATTGGTGCGGAAGGCACGGCGGATGCGCGTACCCAGCTGCGTCAGGGGCGAATCGAAGGTGTGGTGCAGGGCAGCGAAACTCTGCCGTACATCATGAATCTGGAAAAAGACACCTATAAACCGCTGGGCAAAGCCTTTGCGTATCAGGTCACCGGCATGGGGATCAGCAAAGACGATCAGCCGCTGATTGACGCGGTGAAAGGCGCCCTGACCGGCATGATTGCCGACGGTACGTATCTGAAAATTCTCACCAAATGGGGCCTGCAGGACGGTGCAATTTCGGAAGTCACCATCAACAAAGGCAAATAACCTCAGGTAACGGACCGACTCATGACGATTTCAGCACAACACACGGCCAGTCTATGGCCGGAAGGCAAACGCGGCTGCATGGCGCTGGCGTTTGATCTCGACGGCCCGACCGGCGACGCGATGCTTAACGGCACAATCTGGCAGAAAGCGGATTACTTTACCTTCGGCGCTTACGGCCCTTACCGGGCGCTGGGGCGGATCCTCGATTTGCTCAGTGAACATCAGCTTCCGGCGACGTTTTTCATTCCCGCGTGGGTGGTGGAAAACTGGCCGAAACAGTGTCAGGCGATTGTCGAGCGCGGCCATGAAGTGGCGTATCACGGTTATCGTCATGAGTCTTTTTACGCCATCAGCGCCGAAAAACAGCGCCAGGTGATGGAGAAGTCCCGCGAGATTTTCTGGCAGGTTTTAGGGATACGCGCCGAAGGTTTCCGCACGCCGTCAGGCGACTGGCACAAGGAAACACCGGCGATGCTGCTCGACGCGGGCGTGACGTATTCCAGCAGTATGCGCGGCGACGACCGGCCCTATCTGATCACCGTGCCCGGCCATGAACGGCCGCTGGTGGAAATTCCCGGCCGCTGGGAAATGGACGATTACGCGTCTCTGGCCTACACCCGCGAGCCGAATTTCCCGTCGGGGCTGGATCGCACCGCCAGTTACGCGCTGACGCTCGACAACTGGTGTCGTGAATACGACGGCGCGATGAATGAAGGGCTGAGCCTGACGACGTTGTTCCATCCGAAAATCAGCGGAAAACCGGGACGCATCATGCTGCTTGATCAATTTTTCAGCCACCTGAAAGCGCGTGACGACGTGTGGTTTGCGCGCTGCCGCGACGTGGCGCACTGGTGGATGCAGGAGCATGACAATGACTAATCAAAACTGGCCGCAGGGCTATCGCTGCGCGGTGATTATTACGGTGGATTTCAACGATATTCACGGCATTCTCAGCCAGGTTCCCGCCGTGGCTGGCCGCGAAAAAACGCTGTCGGTCTGGCGATACGGCACGCTGCGCGGCATCGACCGTTTGCTGGCGCTGCTGGATGAAAAAAGCCTGCGCAGCACCTGGTGTGTGCCGGGCATTGTGGCGGACGAAAACCCGGAGAAAATCCGCGAAATCGACCGCGCCGGTCACGAGCTGGCGACCTGTGGCTATGAATTTGCGCATTTCGACGGGCTGACGCTGGCGCAGCAAACTGACAGCCTGCAACGGGGCAAAGCGGCGCTAAAAACCCTGACCGGCAAGGTGCCGCGCGGTTTTCGTCTGCCCGCAGGAAACTGGGCACCGGGTTTTGCGGATGTGCTGACGGATGAAGGTTTCAGCTGGACCTCCGGCTGGCGCGGCGATGATTTGCCGTATTTCCAGCCCATGCAGGATGGCTTGCCGTCGCGGCTGGTGGAACTGCCGCTGCATTATGAGATGGAAGACGAGCCGTATTTCGCCTTTAACCTCAGCCCGGCGGTGCCCCCGGCGCAGTCACGCATTGCGTCCTACAGCCAGACGCTGGGCAACATGAAGATGGATTTCGACGGTTTCTACCGTTTTGGCCTGTGCTATGTGCTGCGGCTGCATCCGGAAGTGATCGGCACCGCCGGACGCATTGGCGTGCTGGCTGAACTGCTGGACTACATCACGTCAAAACCGGATGTCTGGGTCGCCAGCGCCAGCGAGGTGGCCGACTGGTGGTCACAGAATCAGCCGCAAAACGAGGCGTCCCATCCGGCGCAGATCTGGATGCAACATACCGCGCCGGGAGTCAGCCATGAGTAAGCTTTCGCAGCAGCAAATTCTGAGCGAATTTGTGGTGAATACCCATTTCGACGATTTGCCGCCACGGCTGGTGGAACGTACCAAACGGCATATTCTCGATACGATTGGCGCGGGGCTGGTGGGGGCGACCAGCGACGTGGCAAAAGACGTGGCCGCGATGATCCTCGGTGAAGGCGCATTGCCGCTTTCCCCGGTCTGGGGCTACCGCGAGCTGACGTCTGCGCGCAACGCTGCGCTGCTCAACGGCGTGGCGGCGCACGCGCTGGAACTCGATGACACCGGCGGCTGCGATCATTCCGGCGCGGTGGTTATTCCCGCCGTGCTGGCGGTGTTGCCGCTGTGCCCGCAACCGGTCAGCGGCAAAGCGTTTATCACGGCAGTCGTTATGGGTTACGACGTGGCGCGCCGCGTGCTGGAAGCCTGTGGCGGCTATTCCCCGCACAACCGGGCGGGCTGGCATTCCACGTCAACCTGCGGCGTATTTGGCGCAGCAGCGGCCGCGGGGAAAATTCTCGGCCTGAGTGCAGGGCAGATCAGCTCTGCACTGGGCATTTCCGGCAGTTTCAGCGGTGGCCTGTGGGCGTTTATCCATGACGGTTCGCAGAGCAAAAAGCTGCACGCAGGCCGCGCCGCAGAAGGCGGAGTTCTCGCCGCGCTCAGCGCCCGGCAGGGCATCAGCGGGCCTGCGCAGTTATTCGAAGATCAGTGGGGCGGATTCCTCTCAACGCTGGCACCGCAAAGTGCAATGCCCGAAATGCTGACGGCCAGTCTGGGTGAAATCTGGAAGCTGGAGCGTTGTTCCATCAAGCCTTACGCCTCGTGCCGTGGTACGCATTCCGCGATCGACGCGACGGGCATTTTGCTTGAGGAAATGCACGCGACCGCCGGTGATATCGAAAAAATCGTCGTCCGTTTGTGCCCGTTCCTCAACGGAATGTGCGGAGATAATGAAATCGCCACGCTGGCGGCGGCACAGATGAGCCTGCGTTACGCCATCGCGGCGCGTGTTGTTTTCGGCCACGCCGGGCTGGACGCTTACGGTACGGCGCAACGGCAGGATCCGGATTTGCTGGCGATGATCGCCCGGATCGTGCTGACGGAAGATGCCACGATGAGTTCCGACAGTGAGCCGGATGTGACGGTTTTCATCCGAACCGGAGAATCAAAAACCTTGCGAGTGGATGTCGCGCTGGGCGCACCGGGGAATCCGGTGTCGGATGAGCAGCTTAAGGAGAAGTTTGTGTCGCTGGCGACCCGGATGATTTCGGTGGCGGGTGCGGAGAGGATTTGGAACAGCGGGATGGAAATGGAGAATTTGCCTGATGTGCAGGGGGTGTTTGGGCGGTGAGCCCAGGGCCCTGTTGGCCCGAACCAAATTTTTACTTGTCCCGTTCTGTAAGCTGGTGTCAAATCAGGTGATTAGCGTCCTGACGGGCAAGACCGTTAAACAGAGGAAAATCCCATGTCCCAGACTCTCCGCGTTGGCCTGATCGGCTATGGCTTCGCCAGTAAAACTTTCCATTCACCTTTGATTGACGGCACGCCGGGCCTTGAGCTGGCTGTGGTGTCGAGCAGTGATGCCGCAAAAGTCCATGCCGACTGGCCAAATGTCACGGTTGTTGATTCCCCGGAGAAGCTTCTTGCCGATCCGTCCATCGATCTGGTGGTGATTCCTACGCCAAACACCACGCATTTCCCGCTGGCGAAGCTGGCGCTGGAAGCCGGTAAACACGTTGTTGTCGATAAACCGTTCACCGTGACACTCGAAGAAGCCCGCGAGCTGGACGCGCTGGCGCGTGAAAAAGGCAAAGTGCTTTCTGTGTTCCACAACCGTCGCTGGGATTCTGATTTCCAGACCGTGAAAGCGCTGATCGAAGAGGGATCGCTGGGCGAGATCGTGTATTTCGAATCGCATTACGATCGCTACAAACCGCAGGTGCTACAGCGCTGGCGTGAAAGCGATGCGCAGGGCAGCGGCATCTGGTACGACTTAGGTTCACATCTGCTGGATCAGGCGCTGCAATTGTTTGGTACGCCGGATTCGTTACAGGCTGACCTGGCCGTGCTGCGTCCGGGCGGTAAAGCGGTGGATTATTTCAATGCCGTGCTGACGTATCCGCGCCGCCGCGTGGTGTTGCACAGCACCGTGTACGCCGTGGCGGAAACGGCCCGCTTTATCGTGCAGGGCGAAACCGGCAGCTATGTGAAATTTGGTCTGGATCCGCAGGAAGATCGTCTGAAAGCGGGCGAACGTCTGCCGCAGGAAGACTGGGGATACGACAAACGTGACGGCGTGATCACGCTGAGCCACGAGGGTGTGCTGGCAGAGAAATCGTTGCTGACCATTCCGGGGAACTATCCTGCGTATTACGCGGGTGTGCGCGATGCAATTAACGGTAACGGCGAAAATCCGGTTCCGGCATCGGATGCTATCCGCGTAATGGAAATGATTGAGCTGGGCATGCAATCTTCAGAACAACAGGCGACGCTGAAAGTAAAAAAATAAGCCGCCGTTAACCCGATTCTCTTTTACTCGTTCAACTGGCAAGGAAGGTTCATGTCCTGGTTAAAAATCGATAAATTTTTGCTGATTCTGATTTGTGTGGTCGTGGTCGCGTCGTTTTTCCCTTGTGAAGGGATCTATAAAACGATTTTCGAACATCTGACCACCGCTGCCATCGCGCTGCTGTTTTTTATGCACGGCGCGAAGCTCTCGCGTGAGGCGATTATGGCGGGGATCGGCCACTGGCGTTTGCATGTTATGGTTTTCCTCAGCACGTTTGCGCTGTTCCCGCTGCTGGGGCTGGGCATGAAATGGCTGGTGCCGGTCGGTATTCTGACACCGACGCTGTATTACGGTTTTCTGTATTTGTGTGCGCTGCCGGCTACCGTGCAGTCGGCGATTGCCTATACGTCGGTGGCGGGCGGGAATATCCCGGCGGCGATTTGCAGCGCGTCGGCGTCCAGTATTCTCGGCGTGTTTTTGTCGCCGGTGCTGGTGGGTTTGCTGATGCACACGCAGGGCGGAACCAGCGATACGCTGCACGCTATCGGTTCGATTGTTTTACAACTGATGGTGCCGTTTATCATCGGGCATTTGTGTCGTCCTCTGATTGGCGGCTGGGTGCAGCGTCATAAGAAGATCGTGAATATTACAGACCGTTCGTCGATTCTTCTGGTGGTGTACGTGGCGTTCAGTGCGGCAGTCGTGGAAGGCATCTGGCACCAGATTGATGGCTGGTCACTGCTGGCGGTGCTGGGTTGTTCGATTGTGCTGCTGACCATTGTGCTGATCATCAATACGTTTGTGGCACGGCTATTTGGTTTCAATACCAAGGACGAAATCACCATTGTTTTCTGTGGCTCGAAGAAGAGTCTGGCGAACGGTATTCCGATGGCGAACGTGCTGTTTCCGGCGTCTGCGGTGGGGGCGATGGTGCTGCCTCTGATGATTTTCCATCAGATCCAGCTGATGGTGTGCGCGGTTCTGGCGTCGCGTTACGCGAAACGTGTTGCACGTGAAGAAGCCGCTAAACTGGCCGTGAAAGAAGAAATCAAATCGGCATAACGGATTGATTGAAAAGAAAAGGGCGGGAATGAATCCCGCCCTTTTTTTTGCGCTCAGGGAACGGTTTTCAGAAAACGTTACGCAGACACTTTGTCGCGAATCGCCTGTTTTTCTGCGCCGGTCAGGAAGGCCATTGTCAGGCCATTTTCCTGCGCTTTGCGGATTTCATTCTGAGTCAGACCGGCGGCTGGCGCGGCAACGTTGTATTCGTTGGCAATTTCGATGCCCTGAACGGCCGGATCGTCGGTATTGATTGACGCCAGAACGCCGTGGCGCAGGAAGGTCGCCAGCGGATGTTGTTCAAACGAGGAGACGGTGCTGGTCTGAATATTCGACGTCAGGCAGGACTCAATCCCAATCTGGTGCTTCGCCAGGAAATCCATCAGCGCCGGGTCTTGCGCGGCTTTCACGCCGTGGCCGATACGCTCAGCGCCCAGTTCACGAATTGCCTGCCAGATGCTTTCCGGGCCTGCGGCTTCACCGGCGTGAACGGTAATGCGCCAGCCTGCGTCGCGCGCACGGTTAAAGTGGCTGAGGAACAGACTGCCCGGGAAACCGAGTTCATCACCGGCCAGATCCAGCGCGGTAATGCCATCGCGGTGCGCCAGTAAACCTTCCAGCTCTTGCAGACACGCATCTTCACCGAAAGTACGGCTCAGAATACCAATCAGACGCACATCGATGTCGTGATTTTTCTGGCCTTCACGGATGCCTTCGATCACGGCTTCCACCACGCCTGCGACCGGCAGTTTGTGGTTCATCGCCATGTAGTAAGGGGAGAAACGCAGTTCGGTATAGTGCAGACCGGCTTTGGCCGCATCTTCAACGTTTTCTTTCGCAATACGGCGGCAGGCGTCGAGATCGCCCAGCACTTTGACGCCCCAGTCCAGTTTTTGCAAAAAGCTAACCAGATCGGGTTCTGCGTGCATCACCTGCACATGCGGGCGCAGGGCTTCAAGTTCATTGGCGGGCAGCGTCAGGTTAAACTGACGGCCTAAATCGAGAATCGTTTGAGCGCGGATGTTGCCATCAAGGTGGCGGTGAATGTCGGTCAGGGGAAGGCGTGTGTCGATCATGGGGTGCACTCGTTATTATTGAAATGTGCGGGGCATTATAACGTCAGATCGGGGGATAAGAAAACGTTGTTGCGCAACGGCAGGAGAAAGCTCCTTCCTCTGTACAAGGAAGGAGCGAAACGGAAAATTATTGAACGTTACGGCAGCAGGGTATTAATCGCGCGAATTAAAGCCTGTACACCCGCTTCTACCTTCGACCTTGGGCAGCCGACGTTCAGCCGCAGGAACCCGTTGCCTTCTTCACCGTAGGTATAACCCGGCATGATCGCGACTTTTTGATGTTCGATCAGCTCTTTTTGCAGCAGCTTGTCGTCGATGTTTAACGCACGCAAATCAATCCACGCCAGATACGTTGACTGCGGAGGTTGCCAGTTCAGCTGCGGGAACGCGGCGTTCAGCTGTTCCGCCACATAATGCAGATTTCCCTGCAAATAGGCGCGCAACGCGTCCAGCCACGGTTCGCCCGCGTGATACGCCGCGACGTGCGCATGTACCGCCAGTACCGCCGGAGAGGATAAACCGTCGCAGGCTTTCAGCTGATGCAGATAAGCATCACGCGGCGTTTTATGGCTGATAAAGCCGTACGCGCCGGTCAGCGCTGGGATATTGAAGCTTTTCGAGCCGGACGTCAGCAGCGCCCATTCACCGCGCGCCACCTCATTCCACGGCGTATGTGGGTTCCCGCCCCAGACCATATCCATGTGGATTTCATCGCTGATCACCCGCACGCTGTGGCGCTCGCAAAGTGCTGCAATCCGCGTCAGTTCTTCGCGCGTCCAGACCTTGCCGGTCGGATTGTGCGGGCTGCACAGCAACAACAGCGAACAGTCCGGCTGCGCCAGCAGGCTTTCCAGATTTTCGGCATCCAGCGACCAGTCGTTGCCGTTTTTAATCAGCGGGCAAGCCAGCAGGTTGCGCTGATTACCATCAACCACTTTAAAGAACGCGTCGTAGGCCGGGGTGAATGTCACCACACCATCACCCGGCTGGCTCCACTGGCGGATAAGCTGCGCCACCATGTAAATCACCGACGGGCCATACACCACCCAGTTGCGGTCAATCTGGCTGTTAAAACGCTGCTGATACCAGTGTTCAACGGCACCGAGAAAATCGTCATGATGCCAGCGGCTGTAGCCAAGCACGCCGTGTTGCAGGCGTTTTTGCAGCGCATCCAGAATGCACGGCGCGGTGGCGAAATCCATGTCTGAAATGGTAAATGGCAGTAAATCATCACGGCCAAAACGGTCGGCGACGTAATCCCACTGAGTACACCAGGTTCCGTGACGATCAACGACGGTAGAGAAATCAAAAGAAGCTGAGGACATTTTTTCACTCCCTGAAGAAAGCAGAAAAGGGCGACACGAAGTCGCCCTGTGGATTCAGTGTTTATACCATCGCCGGTTCGGGCGCGGGCTGATTGGCTGCTTCACGGATGAGGTAATCCAGCTCATCTTTCACCGACTGCACCTGAGGGCCGATCACCACCTGCAGGTTGTGTTCGTTGAGATGAACCACACCAATTGCACGGTTGGCTTTAAGCGTCGCATCATCGACCAGCGACATATCCGCCACGGAAAGACGCAGGCGGGTGATGCAGTTATCGAGTGAAACGATGTTACCGGCACCGCCCAGCGCGCTTAAGATCACCGGCACGTTGTAACCGGATTTGCTGGAAGACGGCACGGCCGCGGCGGCTGGCGTACTTTCAGATTCACGGCCCGGCGTTTTGATATTAAAGCGCGTGATAGAGAAGCGGAAGATTACGTAGTAAGCCGCGAACCAGATTGCTGCGACCACCGGCACCAGATACCACTTTGTGGCTGTGCCGTGCAGGATACCGAAGACCACGAAATCGATGATGTTACCGTCGGTATTCCCGATGGTCACGCCCAGTACCGACATAATGGTGAAGCCAAGCCCGGTCAGAATTGCGTGAATCACATACAGAACCGGCGCAACGAAAAGGAACAGGAATTCGATCGGTTCAGTGGTTCCGCCGACAACACAAACGACAACACCGGAAATCAGCAGACCTTTAATTTTATGACGGTTTTCAGGTTTCGCACAGTGGTACATCGCCAGCGCAGCACCCGGTAACCCCCCGAGGAATGCAGGCATTTTGCCCTGCGACAGGAACTGTGTCGCGCTTTCAGAGAAACCGTGCGTGGTCGGGCAGGAAAGTTGCGCCTGGAAGATGGTCAGGGCTCCGCTGACTTCGCGGCCACAGACGTCCATTGTGCCACCGGCTTCGGTGAAGCGGATCA
Organism: Rahnella sp. ChDrAdgB13; assembly: GCF_017655185.1. Taxonomy (NCBI): domain Bacteria; kingdom Pseudomonadati; phylum Pseudomonadota; class Gammaproteobacteria; order Enterobacterales; family Yersiniaceae; genus Rahnella; species Rahnella sp. ChDrAdgB13. Next base: position 48,956 of record NZ_JAEMGT010000043.1, read on the forward strand.
GCGCCACCAGAATGTGGTGCAGCCCGAACGGTAACAGCAGACGTTCGCCGGAACCGAAAATCATCGGTCCGAACACACCTGCACCCTGAATCAGACGGCCCAGACCGTTAATCCCGGCGGCGAAGAATGGCCAGATTAACGGGATCAGCAAACCGACTAAACCGAGCACGACGGTGGTGACGATCGGTACAAAACGCGTACCGCCGAAGAATGCCAGCGCATCCGGCAGGCGGATGGTGTTGTAACGCTCGTGCAACATGTACACGATAATACCCACGATAACGGCGCCCAGAATACCGGTGTCGATAGACTGGATACCAAGGATCATCTGGATGTTATTGGCTTTCAGAACCAGCGGATCAACCGTTGGCAGTGTGCCGTTGGCGGTCAGGTAGAAGTTGATTGCCAGGTTCAGCACGGCAAAACCGACAAAACCGGAGAAGGCGGCAACGCCTTTGTTCTCACGCGCCATACCCAGCGGGATAGCGATGGCGAACATGACCGGCAGGAAGCTGAATGCAAATGAGCCGACTTTGCTCATCCACACGAAAATCAGCTGAAGAACAGGATTGCCCAGTGCAGGCAGCAATGTAACGACATCGTGGCTGCTTAACGAGCTGCCGATGCCCAGCATGATGCCGCAAAATGACAACAACGCGACGGGCAACATGAAGGTTTTACCAAGACTTTGGAAGAATTCCCAAAGTGTGACTTTTTGTTTTTTATTTGCAGGCATGACTGCTCCCTGAGTGGTTTGGTGTTGGCTGTGTGGTAATGGCGGCTAAGATAAAACGTTTTACCAAAACAATACGTGTCGGAACTCACAATATTGAAAGATGGCTGCACCATCAGGGTGAAATGGAGGTTTAACGTTTTACTCAATCTGACGAGTCGGGTATAACTGTTTGACCGCGCTACTGATTTAAACGCTTAAGTCCGACGAACGGGTCATAATCCCGCTTCATGGAGTCTGGAATGAACGACATAGCCTGATGAATCATAAAAAAATTACGATTATCGATGTTGCGCAGCACGCCGGTGTTTCTGTCACCACGGTGTCGCTGGTGCTCAGCGGCAAAGGGCGCATTTCCCTGAGTACCGCTGAGCGGGTAAACCGTGCGGTGGATGAACTGGGTTTTGTGCGTAACCGGCAGGCCAGCACATTGCGCGGCGGTGAGTCCGGCGTGGTCGGGCTGATTGTGCGTGATATCTGTGAGCCGTTTTATGCAGAAATGACCGCCGGTCTCAGCGAGATGTTTGAAGCGCAGGGCAAAGTATTATTTCTGCTGCAAAGTGGCCCGTCAGGCAAAGGTCTGATGCGCTGTTTCGACACTTTGCTGACCCACGGCGTTGACGGTATTGTCATCGCCGGTGGCACCAGTTCTATTTCCGGCCTGAAAGAAAAGGCCGATGAACAGGGCGTTCCGCTGATTTGCGCTGCGCGTTCCGGTGGTATTGAAGGCGTCGATGTTGTCCGCCCGGACAATATGCTCGCCGCCAAAATGGCCACCGAATATCTTATCCGCCACGGCCACAAACAAATCGCTTACCTCGGCGGCCTCAGTAATTCGTTAACCCGCGCCGAACGCCTCGGGGGTTTCTGCGCCACGCTCGTGCAGTACGGCCTGCCGTTTTGCAGTGAGTGGATTATCGAGTGCGATTACCAGCAGAAATGCGCCGCCGACGCCGCTGAAACGCTGCTGACCCATTACCCGAAAATCAGCGCCATCGTCTGCCATAAATCGTCCGTCGCGCTCGGTGCTTATTTCGGCGTTTTGCGCACCGGCGCAGAAGTCGGCGGCGGGGCGGTCGACAGTTTCTTCCAGCAAAAAGTGGCCCTTATCGGCATGGAAGATGCACCGGAATCCGAACTCACCGAACCGCCGCTGACGTCAATCGCGAACTCCGCCCGGGAGATTGGTCATGCGACGGCGAGACGGTTATTGCTGAGGATCGGGGGGCAGAATCTCGAAGCACAGAATATTATTGTGCCACCGGGGCTGGTAGAGAGGGAATCGGCCTGAAAGCACCGTTGAGAAAGGTGACAAATTTCGTTTTTGGTCAGGCTGGCCTTAAACTCAAGACCTTGGGTGGCAACCCAAGGTCTTGACCTGGGTTGCACAAAATATAACTGAGCGTGATACCGGTCCGTATCACTGAGAATCCTGGCTTGTCCCCGTCTTAGGACTCGCTGCTGTCGTATCCTCCGCGCCAGCGGTCTTCGTGTAGATAATCTTCTGCGTATCATTCCCGCAATGACCCACAACCTGACCACCGGCCTGATCTGCCTGATCGTTCGGGACGATATCAAGCTTAAAACCGGATTCCGGCAAACCGTTGGCGACGATTTTCTGGGTGATATCCGCTTTCACGCTTTCACAGGTGGCAGCCTGAACCGCCAGCGGCGCTAACATCATGACCGCAAGGCCAGCTAAAAGTGTCTTTTTCATCATTCATTCCTTTTATGAGAAACAGTGTATTAATGAGTTTAGCAGATAGAGACAGCGGCAAAGTTAGCCGCTGTCAGGCAGGAAAAGGGCGGAAAGACTTATTTACGGTATTACGGTGCCATCAGCTGCCGGCCGGTGCGGCGGTCGAGGCAGCGCTGGGTGTTATCTTCCCAGTACGCGTTGATATTCTGGCTGGCGTTACATTTATCGCGCAGATCCACAGAATTATCGTACTTGGAATAATCCTTCTCAGCGCGCTGGTTTTTCAAAGCCCGCAGACGCTGGGTTTCGTTCCATTGCTCTTTGCTCTGACGCGCTTCTTCGTTGGACATGGCGTCATTGCCGCTGCCGCCAAAGACACAGGTTCCGCCCGCACAGTTGGTGGCTGCCAGCGCAGGTGCCTGCCAGCTTGCGGTCATAACAAGCAGCGCAACAGGCAGTAAACGGCGTAAAAACGTTGTATTCATTAGTTAATCCTTTTAATTTACACATCGCTCAGGCGAATACTTTCAATTATAACATCACCTTGAGTCACGTCACCCAAAGCCTGCTAACGGGTTGAATTCATGTTTAACTTACGACTGTAAACCTGGCGATTCATATGCTCAAAACGACTTTACTGTTCTTTGCGACCGCGCTGGCGGAAATCATCGGCTGTTTTCTGCCGTATCTCTGGCTGCGCAAAGGCGGCAGCTGGCTGCTGCTTTTCCCGGCGGCGCTGAGCCTGGCGGCGTTTGTCTGGTTGCTGACGCTGCATCCGGCAGCCAGTGGCAGGGTGTATGCGGCTTACGGCGGAGTCTATGTGATGACGGCGATGTTGTGGTTGCGGTTTGTCGATGGCGTGAAACTCAGCACCACCGACTGGCTCGGCGCCTGTGTGGCGCTGGCCGGGATGCTGATTATCATTTCTGGCTGGAAAGCGGCGTAACGGTTACTGCGACAATTGTTCCATCATCACGATCACTTTCTGAATCACAATCTGCGCGGCGCGGGAAAGCTGACGGCGTGGCGCAACGCATAGCGCGAGCGTCAGCGGTTTGGCGCTGCGCCCTTGCAAGGGCACAAACGCCAGCCGGTTTTCCTGCAAATCGGGCAATACGTCGAGCAGACTCAGCACACCCACGCCAGCCCCTTTGCGGATAAGTTCGCGCATCATCCGCACGTCATTACAGACAATTGACGGCGTATCCAGCAACTGATAACGGTTATACAGCAGCTTCGCGCGGGCATTCACCATCAGTGGTTCCGACGGAATAATCTGCCGGTAAGCCGCGATATCGCTGAACGACAGTGATTCCTGCTTTGAAAGTTCATGCCCGACCGGCATCGCGATGCCAATCGGCAATTCCGCGAACGCCTGTACTTCCAGACCGGTATGTTCAATGGGGTCGAGCAGCAGGCCAAAATCCACTTCAGCCGAACTGACCTGTTCACTGATATTCCGGCTGTCTTCAATGCGGATATCAAACGTGAGATATGGATGCTCAGCGCCGACTTCGGCAATCAGCTGCGCCATAATTCCTTCACTGAGGGCCGCGATAATGGAAATGGTGACGTGCCCGCGCCGCAAACCCTGAATTTCATCAAAGCGTTCGCGGGTACGGGAAAATTCTTTACGCCAGCGACGGATATCATCGAACAAAATCTCACCGGCGGACGTCAGTTTCAGGCCGGTCGGCAGACGCTCAAACAGCGGCGTTTCCAGCGTCTGTTCAGCCTGTAAAATCTGCCGGTTAATGGCCGAAGCGGAGACGTGCAGCGCTTCCGCCGCTTTGCGCAAACTTCCTGTTCGGGCGACTTCGGTAAAATATTGCGAAAAACGGGAGAAGGGTGACATAGGTGTACTAATTTATGCAGTGAATAAGTGAGATATCTATTATGGACTGCATCACTCATTTTTCCTAGATTGTGCGATGGCCTTTGTAAACAATCACCTCAGATTGTTTTATGCGCAAATCTCTGCGCAAAAAAGGTCAATAAAGGGTAATGACAGGGTTCGTCAAAACACGTTTAGCACGTGAGCCGCTTTTCTTTGGACAGAAGGGGTGCGAATTGTGGCATTCGTACTGCTGGCGCGCGTGCGTGTTTTGAAAAACAACACTAATAACAAGCGTGCGCTTTTGATCACCCGGTTGAAGTGATCACGCGACCAAGAGATTCCTTCTCATGTTAGAAAAACTATTCAAGTTAAAAGCTCACCGTACTAACGTGCGGACTGAGATTGTGGCAGGACTGACTACATTTTTAGCAATGGCCTATATTCTGTTCGTTAACCCGTCCATTTTGGGCGCGACGGGGATGGATAAAGGCTCGGTTTTCGTGGCAACGTGTCTTGCTGCCGCAATCGGTTCCGCACTGATGGGCTTTATCGCCAACTACCCGATTGCACTGGCACCGGGCATGGGTTTAAACGCCTTCTTCACCTACACCGTCGTGCTGCACATGGGTTACACCTGGCAGATCGCGTTGGGTGCTGTTTTCCTTTCCGCGTGTATCTTCTTCGCGTTATCAATTTTCAAAATTCGTGAATGGATTATCCGCAGTATTCCGCTGCCGCTGCGTTCGGCGATTGCGGCCGGTATCGGGTTATTCCTGGCGCTGATTGCGCTGGAAAACGCCGGTATTGTGATTGCAAACCCGGCCACGCTGGTAGGCCTGGGTGACCTGACCAAACCGGGTCCGCTGTTTGCAATGCTCGGTTTCATTCTGATTGTGGTTCTCGAAGCGCGTAAAGTGACCGGTGCTGTGCTGATTGGCGTGCTGGCTGTGACGGTTCTGGCGATTGCGCTGGGCTACTCACCGTTTGGCGGCGTGATGTCTATGCCACCTTCTATCGCACCAACCTTTATGCAGCTGGACATCAAAGGCGCATTCAACGTTTCGCTGATCAGCGTCGTGTTCGCATTCCTGTTCGTAGACGTGTTCGATAACTCGGGCACCCTGATCGGCGTAACCAAACGCGCAGGTCTGGCGGACGAAGATGGCAATATCCCGAAAATGGGGCGTGCGCTGGTCGCGGACAGTGCGGCTGCGCTGTTCGGTTCACTCTTAGGGACATCAACCACCACCAGTTATATCGAGTCTGCTGCGGGCGTGAGCGCCGGTGGCCGTACCGGTCTGACGGCAATCGTGGTCGCGATCCTGTTCCTGCTGAGCCTGTTCTTCGCACCGCTGGCAGGCAGCGTTCCGGCATTCGCCACCGCGCCTGCTCTGCTGTTCATCGCGGTTCTGATGACCTCAGGTCTGGCAGAAATCGACTGGAAAGATATCACCGTTGCCGCGCCGGTCACCGTGACCGCGCTGACCATGCCGTTCACGTATTCCATCGCTAACGGCATCGCGTTTGGTTTCATCACCTGGACGCTGGCAAAACTGCTTACCGGCCGCTGGCGTGAACTGAATTCTGCGCTGATCGTTCTGTCGATTCTGTTCGTGATCAAACTGGGCTGGCTGAGCGCGTAACCGCTCTGCGGGTCGGAAAAGGCGCGGGTTTGACTCCCGCGCCTTTTTTTATGCTCAAAATCGGGTGAAAACCCAATAAAAAAAGCAGCCGGAGCTGCTTTTCAGGTACATCACAATGTCTGATCAGTCTTCGCGGTGAACCTGCAAACCGGCCAGAGACTGGCTGACAGGCATCATCTCGATGCTGTTGATGTTCACGTGCTCAGGCAATGTCGAAACCCAGAACACGGATTCAGCCACGTCGGTGGCCGTCAGCGGGTTAGTCTTGTCGTAGGTTTTGCTGGCTTTCTCGTCATCACCTTTAAAGCGGATGTTGGAGAATTCCGTTCCGCCGCACAGGCCCGGCTCGATATTGGTCACGCGAACGTGAGTGCCATGCAGGTCGGTGCGCAGGTTCAGGCTGAACTGACGGACGAAGGCTTTGGTCGCGCCATACACGTTGCCACCGGCATACGGCCAGTTGCCCGCCGTTGAACCGATGTTAATCACATGGCCGGTGTTGCGTTCAACCATGCCCGGCAGGACGGCGCGGGTCATGTACACCAGACCTTTGGTGTTGGTGTCGATCATTTTGTCCCAGTCTTCCAGCGACGCTTTGTCGGCTTTTTCCAGACCGAGCGCCAGACCGGCGTTATTGACCAGCACATCAATGTTGCTCCATTCGGCAGGCAGGCTGTCGATGGCATCTTTGATGGAAGCACGGTTGGTCACATCCAGCTCAACGGTATACAGCGCATCACCCAGCTCCGCCTTCAGGTCGTCCAGACGCTCTTTGCGGCGGCCAGAGGCAATCACTTTATGGCCTTCTTTGACAAAGCGGCGCGCGATTTCAGCACCAAATCCGGCGGTCGCGCCGGTCACAAAAATAATCATCCCGGTATTCCTTAGTATTTAAATAAATAGAATGAAATAAAAATCGAATCAAAAATGAACGCGTTTGCTCGCGCACGGCGTGCAGAAAAAGAAACTCTATAAGTATTAACACAAAAATAACCAGACCGGCAGCGGATGCCGGTCTGACTTGGTATCATTTTATTGCGGTCACTTTTTCAAATAGGGCGCAATCAGCGATAAATCTGCCGCAGAAAGCCGGTCCGGCGCGGTCTGAGCCTGATGCCAGTAAGGATACAGCAACGGCAACTGGCTGACCTGATTAAGTCTTTCAATTTCTTCGCTATTAAGGGTCAAATCTGCCGCGAGCAGGTTGTCCTGCAACTGGGTGTCGTTACGCGCACCGACAATCACGGACGTTACCTGCGGGCGCGCAATCAGCCACGCCAGCGCGATTTGCGCCGCGGAAACGCCGCGCTGCCCGGCGATATCCACCAGAACATCCACCACGTCATACAGCGCATTTTCGTCACGCACCGGCGGCTCACCCCAGTCAGCCAGATGACGTGTGCCTTCCGGTGCCGCCTGATTGCGGCGATATTTACCGGAAAGCAGGCCACCGGCCAGCGGACTCCACACCAGTACGCCCAGCCCCTGATCCTGTGCGACCGGCAGCAGCTCATATTCGGCTTCACGTGCCTGCAGGGTGTAATGGATTTGCTGACTGACCGGGCGGATATAGTGGTTTGCTGCTGCCACGCCCAGCGTTTTCATCACATGCCAGGCAGAAAAGTTGGAGACACCGACATAACGCACTTTGCCGCTGCTGACCAGATCGTCGAGCGCGCGCAGCGTTTCTTCCAGCGGCGTCTGACCATCCCATTCATGCAACTGATACAAATCCAGATAGTCCGTATTCAGGCGCTTCAGGCTGGCTTCGCAGGCGCGCAAAATATGGTGACGTGATGAACCGCGATTGTTCGGGCCATCGCCCATCGGGAAGCGGGCTTTGCTGGCAACCAGCACGTCATGACGCTGACTGCCCAGCGCCTTGCCCAGAATCACTTCCGATTCACCGCCTGAATAAACGTCGGCGGTATCGAATAAGTTAATTCCGGCATCCAGACACAGACCGATCTGGCGCTGTGCGGCACTGACGTCGGTCTGGCCGGTTTTAGCGAATTTGCCCTGACCACCAAACGTCATGGTGCCCAGACTGAGAACTGAAACTTTCAGGCCGGAATGGCCTAACAGACGGTATTCCATGGGTTTTCTCCATTTATCGGATACTTAATTTCAGTTTAGCAACGTCATTATTTTTGCGACGAAGCCGGTTGCGGTACAGATTCTTTTTTTCGGCGTATTTCATCGCCCGCGGTAGGGTCGAGCGTCAGACTGTCGAGGGTTCCCGCCAGAGAAAACACCCCGATAATAATAAAAGCGATATGGAACGTGCCGGTCTGCATCCCGGCGCTGGCCGGTAAAAAATGTTCCGCGACGCGCAGGGAAAGCGCGCCGATGGCAATGCCCAGCCCGGTAGAGAGCTGTTGCGCGGTGTTAAATAACGTATTCGCGCCACCCATTTGTTCTGCCGGAACCTGCGAAAAGGCCAGTGTATTGAGCGCCGTGAACTGCATCGAACGGGTCATGCCGCTGGCGAACAGCAGCAGCAACGTGATGGCAGTCGGCACGTCCGGCGTCAGCAACGCACAGGCAAATATCGTCGCAGAATTGAGCAGGCCGTTAACCAGCATAATCGACTTAAAGCGAAAGCGGTGCAAAATCGGCGAGGTAAAAGGCTTCATTGCCAGATTACCGGCGAACACGGTAAGCACCAGCAGCCCGGCATCAAACGCGTTCATGCCGTAACCCAGCTGGAACATCAGCGGCAGCAAAAACGGCAGGGCGCCGATAGCTACGCGGAACAATGAACCGCCGTAAATCGTGACGGCGTAACTTTTAATTTTCAGCGCCGTCAGCGGCAGCAACGGGTGCGTTGCCCGCCCGGAATGCCAGACCGCCAGCGCCCCGACGATCACCGCGCCGCCCACCATCGTCACCGGTTTCCAGTTAATGGTGCCCTGATTAAACATATCCAGCCCGAAGATTAACCCCAGACACGCTGCGCCGGTCAGCACAAAACCGGTGACATCAAACGGCACTCCTTTCTGCCCCTCGACCTGCGGGATCAGCTTACGACTGAACACCAGTGCGATAATCCCGAGCGGCAGATTGAGCAGAAATATCCAGTGCCAGGAGGCATAGGTCGTAATGAATCCGCCCAGCGGCGGTCCGAGGATCGGCGCCACCAGCCCGGGCCAGGTAATCGTCGCAATTGCGCGGATCAGATCTGATTTTTGCGTATTTTTCAGTACCACCAGACGCCCGACCGGCACCATCAGCGCACCGGCAAACCCCTGCAACATGCGGGCGGCGGTAAACGTGCTGAGACTGACGCTGGCAGAACATAACAGTGACGCGAGGGTGAACAGGATCAGCGCCAGCGAAAAGACGTTACGCGTGCCAAACCGGTTAGCGATCCAGCCGCTGGCAGGAATAAACACCGTGAGCGTCAGAATGTACGCCGACACGCCGATATTCATATCGACCGGATGCACGCCGAAATCTTTCGCCATCTGCGGCAGCGCGGTGACAATCACCGTGGCATCCAGATTTTCCATAAAGAACGCGCCCGCCACCAGTAACGGCAAAGCGGATCCCGGCGGCAGCGAGAATTTTTTGTTTGAGAAGAAGCTCATAGAAGGTAAGCGCGCTAATGAAATAAGGAAAGTCTGAGCATAGCGCATCGGGGGAAGGCGTCAACGGCGGGATTGAGGATCTCCCCCGGTGAAAGGGGAGATTTTGCACATTAATTCAGAGTTCAGTTTCTTCCAGCCGTTCCCCGGTCTGCGCATCGAACAGATGAATGGCGTCGCTGTTAGCTTCGAGGTACAGCGGTTGTTCGGTACTGACGCGGGCGCGGCCGGCGAACTGGACGTGCAGCGGGAAACCGCTCCAGTCGATATGCAGCAGGCTGCTTTCGCCGGTGACTTCCAGCAGACGCAGCGTGGCGGGGGGTTGCGGGGGGTTGCGCGCTGTGCTGAACCGGTTTGAGATCATGCGGGCGCAGGCCGAGCGTGACCGGTTCGCCTTCGGAATGTCGCGCCTGTAACGCCCATTTCTCCGGCAGGGCAAACCACAGCTGATTGCAGGTCACGCCAGGTTTGCCGTCGATGCTCTGGAACACGCCGCTGAGTAAATTCATCGGCGGTGAACCGATAAAGCGCGCCACAAAGGTGTTCACCGGTTTGTCGTAAATCGACAGCGGATCGCCTTGCTGCACGATAAAACCGTCTTTCATCACCACAATGTTATCCGCCAGCGTCATGGCCTCAATCTGATCGTGCGTGACGTAAACCGTGGTGGTGCGGAACTGCTGGTGCAGGGATTTGATTTCCGCACGCAGCTCCATGCGAAGCTGCGCGTCAAGGTTAGACAGCGGTTCGTCGAACAGGAAAACTTTCGGATTTCGCACCAGCGCGCGGCCCATTGCGACGCGCTGGCGCTGCCCGCCGGACAAATCTTTCGGCAGGCGTTTCAGCAGATGATCAATCCCTAACACCTTCGCGGCTTGCTGTACTTTGGCCTGTTGTTCGGCTTTCGGCACCTTTTTCACCTGCATATGGAACGCCATGTTCTCGGCCACGGTCAGGTGCGGATACAGCGCGTAGCTCTGGAAGACCATGGCGATATCACGATCCGCCGGGTCAAAATTATTGATTTGCTGTTTATCGAGCAGGATGTCCCCGTCGGATAAGGATTCCAGCCCGGCCAGCAGGCGCAGCAGGGTGGATTTTCCGCAGCCGGACGGCCCGACCAGCACGGTAAAGCTGCCATCGGGAATGGTCAGATCCAGCGGTTTGAACACCTGTACTTTGCCATAATGTTTGGCGACTTTTACCAGTTCTACCAGAGCCATTCAGAGTTTCTCCACAAGGCCAAAAAGCGATTGCCAGTCAGGATAACGGCGCGGGGAACTGCTGATCGCACAACCGGCGACGCGGACACCCCATTGCAACGCCGTGGCAGGCGGCAGGCCATAAATCAGCGCGGATAAAAATCCGGCATTAAAACTGTCTCCGGCGCCGATAGTATCGACCACCTCAACCGGCTCGGCGTGCTGATGCAACGCCTGATCCGCGCTCCACAGACGCGCACCGTCCGGGCCGCATTTCGCGACGCAAAAAGCATTCTCAGCCATCTGCGCCAGCAGTTTTTGCGCGGCAGCGTCCAGCGACTGAGCATCGGCCAGCCCGAGCGTTTCGACTTCATTGAGCAGCAGCGCATCGCAATACGGCAACCATTTGGACGCCTGTTCACGTAGCGCATCGCTCCAGTCTTCCGGCGGCCAGCCGCTGTCTACTGCCACCTGATAGCCACGCTGTTTCAGCGTTGCCAGCAGGAGCGGATAACCGGCGTAAAGTGCGGTACACAACCAGGTTCCGCACAGTAAAACCCAGTCGCCGGGTTGTGCGTTTTCGGGTAACTGAGCCAGAACGTCCTGCATGGAAAGGCGGACAATATGCCCCTGATTGCTGAAAAACGTCCGTTCGTGGTCGGGATGCGTGACGCCAAACGTCAGCGACGTTTCGCAGTCGCAGGTCGGCCAGTGGGGCGCGCTTTCCGGGAACAAACTCGCCAGCCAGCCGGTGAACTGGTCGTTGCCCTGATTGGCCACCAGCCGGTGCGGGACGTCCAATGCCGACAGCGCCAGCGCACAGTTTCCGGCAGAGCCGCCGGGGCGCAGAGAGCTGCTTTCGAGCATCGCTTCGGTGCCTTTTTCCGGCCACGCGTGGAGCGTGCTCATGATCAAATCCACGTTAATATTGCCCACCACATACAGCGTGGCGCGGGTGTCAGGTCTTGTAATCATTGATGAGATTCCCTGATGTTCATATTCAGCCTTTGCTGCCGCCGGCGGTTAACCCGCTGACCAGCGTTTTTTGCAGCCAGAGCGCCATAAAGAGCGGCGGAATGGCCGCAAGAATGCCGACGGCGGCAATCAGCCCGTCATCGGTGGCGCGCCCGGCGGTGAATCCGGCGATAGTCACCGGCAATGTCTGGGCGTTGATATTGTTGGTAAACAGCAGGGCGTAGAAAAATTCATCCCAGGCGAGCAGCCAGCCGAACATCGCCGAAGCGCCGAGCGCCGGTTTCGCCAGCGGCAACGTGATGCGCAGCAATACCTGCCAGTACCGCAATCCGTCGAGGCGTGAAGCCTGTTCGATATCCACCGGCAGTGCATCGAACTGGTTTTTCAGCATCCAGGTCAGGAACGGCAAAATCATCGAGCAATACACCAGAATCAGCCCGATATGCGTGTTCAGCAGGGTCAGCTTTTCCAGAATGAAATACAGCGGCAGCACGAAGGCCACCGGCGGCACCATATAGATTGCCAGGCTGCCAAACAGCCAGCCGTCGCGGCCAGGATAACGGGAAAAGCTGTAGGCCGCCGGAATGGCCAGCAGCAGGGAAATCACCGTTGCGCCACAGGCCACCAGCAAACTGTTGCCGAGCGCGTGCAGGAACAACGCGCCTGGTGTGCCTGCCTGCAACGTCAGCAGGCTGGCGTAGCGGCTGAAATCCCAGTGGCGTGGCACCCATTCCAGCGGAATGCGGGTCAGATCTTCCGCCGAGCTGACGCTCATCAGGAACATCCACAACAGCGGTGCAAGAATCGACACCGCAAGCACCAGTGCCGCGAAATAGCGTAAAACGAGCCGGATTTTCTGTTTCATTCGGCGCTCCCTGAACGACGCTGACGCAATAACATCACCATATAAATCAGAATAAGCAGCGCACAGATAAGCGTCATGAGAATGGCGTAAGCCGCGCCGCTGCCTGCACGCAGATAGCTGAAAGATTCCTGATAGACAAAAAAGCTGACCGTTTTAGTGCTGTCGAGCGGGCCGCCGCGGGTCATCACGTAGATGATGTCGAAGACTTTAAACGCGTCGATGGTGCGCAAAATCAGCGCCACTGCCAGCGGAGCCGCAATCGCCGGTAAGGTGATTTTACGAAAGCGCAGGAACGCCGACGCGCCGTCGAGCCGCGCGGCTTCAAACAAATCCTCAGGAATGGTTTGCAGCGCCGCCAGCACCAGCAGGGTGATCAGCGGATAGTTCTTCCAGATATCGGCAAACATCACGGCGTTAATGGCCGACGACGGGTCGCCGAGCCAGCTGCGGTAGGTGTCGATAAGACCAAGCTGGGAAAGCAGGGCGTTGATGCTGCCGTAGTCCGGATTGAAGTTCAGCCGCCACATTGTGGCGTTAACAATCGTCGGCAGCGCCCAGGGCAAGATCACCAGCACGCGTAACGCACTGCGCCCCCGGAATTTCTGGTTCAGCAGCAGCGCCACCAGCACGCCGATGAAGCCTTCGAAAATCACCGAAACTACGGTGAAATAGAGCGTCCGCCACAGTGCGGCGCGAAAATCCGGATCGGTCAGAGCATAAATAAAATTGTCGCTGCCGACCCAGTTGGGCGCAGAACCGTCGCCAATCAGGCCAGCGTCGGTGAAACTGAGCCACAGCGTGCGGGCCAGCGGCCAGGCGGTCAGCAGAAACATCATTAACAACATGGGCGCAAGGAGCAACCAGGCCTGTCGACGTTCTCGTTGCGGTAAAGTCAGCATAATTTTCCGTGGTGTTGGTTTGCCCCGCATACCGCAGTATCCGGGGCGTTGTGTTGGCTTTAAAAAAACTTAACGTAAACGGTCAGCGGCTGTGGTTGCGGCTTCCATACCGTCTTTCGCCGGGGTTTTACCCTGCAATACCGCCTGAATGTTTTGCTGCAAAATGTTCGATAAGCGTGAGTAATCTGCCGTCACCGGGCGCGAAAGCATCACGTTCAGCGAGACTTTTGCCGCCGCAATCAGGGCTTCCTGATCTTTCTGCACCGCCGGGTCGTCATAAGAGGATTTCCAGATTGGCAGGCTCAGTTTGGCGTATTTGTTCTGTACCGGCTGGGAGGTCATGTAGCTGATGTATTCCCACGCCTGATCCGGATGCGCACTGGCTTTGGCGATGCCCAGCCCCATCGAACCGTTCACGCCGGACGCCTCACCTGCGGTTTCGCCCGGTGCCGGGATCACACCGACGTCACCCGCGACTTTGCTCTGTTTCGGGTCGTTGGCCATGTTGTACATGTAGGTCCAGTTCAGCGCGAAGGCCGCGTCACCGTTGGAAAACGACTTACGCACGTCCTCTTCCAGATATTCGCGGGAGTTCGGGTTGGTCAGCCCTTTATCCAGCGTCTCTTTCATGTAGTTGATGGCTTTCATCGCGCCGGTATTGGTGAAGTTCAGCTTGCCGTCTTTGTAGAAATCGCCTTTGAACGCCGAAACCAGCGTGGTGTAGTCGCAGAGTAAGGCTTCGGATTGTGACCAGCTCCACACCAGCGGAAATTTTACGATGCCTTTTTCTTTCAGGATCTCAGACTGTTTCTCAACGTCAGCCCAGGTCGCAGGCGGGGTGGTGATCCCGGCTTTTGCCAGCATCGCTTTGTTGTAATACAGATATTTGGTGTCGAGGATCCACGGCATGCCCCAGCGTTTATCTTTGTAGGTCACGGTAGAAATCGCGCCGTCAAAAATCTTACTGCTTTCGTCTGCGGGAATACGCGCCGTGACATCCTGCAACAGGCCGTATTTGTTGAATTCGGCTGGCCAGATCGCATCAAACAGCACCACGTCATAACCTTTGTCACCGGCACCGCGGGCGGCCACGATTTTGTCGTGCAGCGCTTCGTACGGGACGAATTCCAGATTCACTTTGATGTCAGGGTGTTGTTTGGTGAAGTCCGCGGTCATGGCGCGGATATCGGCTTCGCTGTACGCCGCCTGAGTCATAAACAAGGCACTGAGCGTGGTTTCAGCCAGTGCATTCACCGAATATCCCAGGGTGAGGGCAGAGAGGGCGCACAGGGTGGCCGCAGGGGTAAGTCGTAGGCTCATCGTCATTCTCCGAAACAGGGTTAAGTTTATTAAATCAATTTGATTGCTTTAATGGACTAAAAAAAAATGGGATGACCGTTGATGACGGCAACCCCTGCATCCCTGCCGGATTGATACTTGCTACCTGAGGCTTAAAACGAATTCTATAAACGGTGCAAACTGAATAGTGACTGACGATTATTATTAACATACCAATAACATTGAAAGCTGTGATGGCATCGTCATATTCATATTCTGATATTTATAAAATCAATTTGATTGCTGTAATCACTCTCCGCATACTGCCCACAGGTTTCCCCTTTGGGTACAAGGCCGTGATAACAACTTCTGGTACCAATCTTGAACATGCCCGCGCGCACAATCGCCGGGTCGTCATCGAAGCCATTCGCCTCAACGGTGAACTGACCCGCGCGGAAATTGCCCGGCTGACGTCGCTCACGCCGCAGACGGTTTCCAATATTGCGACCGAACTCGAACAGGCGGGCATACTCTCTTCCCATCTGCCGCGTCGTGCGGGCGGACGTGGTCAACCGGCAACGCCACTGACACTCAATCCTGACAGCGCCTATTCCATCGGCATCCATCTTGATCATCAGTCGCTGCTGATTGTGCTGGTGGATCTCACGGGCTCGGTGCGTTTTCGCCACCAGATCCACATACAGAAACCTCAGCCTGAGCCCACGCTGGCCCTGATTGATCAGATACTGCAAGAAATGCGCCAACAGGTGAAAATCGACTGGCGCAAAATGCTGGGCGTCGGCGTGGTGATGCCGGGGCCGTTTGGCGTTGAGGGCATTTCTTCGCAGGGGCCGACCACGCTGCACGGCTGGGATAATGTGGATATTGAAGCGCGGTTGAGTGCGTCTACCGGCTGGCCGGTCACGCTTGAAAACGATGCGACGGTGGCGGCCATCGGCGAGCGTTTTCACGGCATTGCCAAGCAGCTTTCCTCGTTTGTGTATCTCTATATCGGCACCGGCCTCGGCGCGGGGATCTTCACCGACGGGCGGATTTACACCGGTCATGCACATAATGCGGGCGAGGTCGGCCACATTGTGGTGCAACCGGGCGGTCGCGAATGCTATTGCGGCAACAAAGGATGCCTCGAACGCTACGTTTCTTTGCAAGCTGCGTACGAAGCCTGCGGGCTGGATCCGATGTCCGCCATGCCGGAAGATTTGCTGAATGTCGATGAGGCCTTGTTTGATAAATGGCTGGATACTGCGGTCGAACCGGCGCTTCAGGCCATCAATATTATGGAATGCGTGTTTGATGCGCAGAGCGTGATTATCGGCGGCACGATGCCGAAACCGCTGGTGGAGAAGCTGATCAGGCGCCTGACGCCGCTCTACAGCTCAGTGCGCAGCCGGTATGCGCAAAGTGCGCGGATCCGCATCGGGATGTCCGGCAGCGATACCCCGGCGCTGGGCGCGGCTGCGTTGCCGATCTTTGATGAATTCAATCCGCAATATGAGGTGTTGCTGAAGTAGTTTTGGCTGACGCACAGAAAAAGAACCAGACGGTCTGACCGGTTGGTCAGATTTGGCATAAGCTTTGCAAACGTTCTGTTATTAATCATCAATAAGAATGTTGCACAGAAGGACTATGCCATGAGTCAGGTTATCACCCGCGCGGTACGCGGAAACTTCTTTGATATCCGCCAGCCGGTCACCGGGCCGGATGAACTTGAAGCCAGCGTACGTTATATCGAAGACGGCCTGATGCTGCTGAGCGGCGGCCATATCGTCTGGCTCGGGGAATGGCTGGAGGGCGAAGCAAAGCTCGCTGGCGTGCGAAAAACCGCCGGGCTGGAAATTGATGATTACCGCGACAAACTGATCGTTCCCGGTTTTGTCGATACCCATATTCACTACCCGCAAACCGAAATGATCGGCGCGTACGGCGAGCAACTGCTCGAATGGCTGACGCGCTACACCTTTCCGACAGAACAACAATATCACTGCGCGGATTACGCAAAGCGCATGTCGAAATTCTTTATCAACCAGCTTTTACTCAACGGCACCACCACGGCGCTGGTGTTTGGTACCGTGCATCCGCAGTCCGTCGATGCGCTGTTCAAAGAAGCGTCTGATATCAACATGCGGCTGGTGGCAGGCAAAGTGATGATGGACAAAAACGCCCCCGACGCACTGCTGGAAACCCCGGAGCAAAGTGAAGCCGATACGCGCGCACTGATTGCGCGCTGGCATAACCGTCAGCGCCTGAGCTACGCGCTGACGCCGCGTTTTGCGCCGACATCCTCGCCTGAACTGCTGCAAAAAGTCCGTCTGCTGAAGCAGGAATTCCCGGACGTGTATATGCACACCCATCTCAGCGAAAACGTGGCGGAACTCTCCTGGGTAAAAGAAATGCACCCGGAACATCAGCATTATCTCGACGTTTATCATCAGCACGGTCTGACCGGCGAGCGCTGCGTGTTTGCGCATTGCCTGCATCTTGATGACAGCGAATGGGACTGTCTGAGCGAAACGGATTCGACGATTGCGTTTTGCCCGACGTCCAACCTGTTTCTCGGCAGCGGTTTGTTCAACCTGCAAAAAACCTGGCAGAAGCAGATCCGCGTGGGGATGGGCACCGACGTTGGCGCAGGCACCACTTTCAACATGCTGCAAACGTTGCTCGAAGCTTACAAAGTCGGCCAGCTGCAACGTTACCGGTTATCGGCTTTCGAAGCTTTTTACCACGCCACGCTGGGCGGCGCGCGGGCGCTGCATCTCGATGACAAAATCGGCAATTTTGACGCCGGAAAAGAAGCCGATTTCGTGGTGCTTGAGCCGGGCGTCAGCGCGCTGCAAAAACTGCGTGCGACCAACAGCAATACGCTTGCCGAAAAGCTGTTTGTGCTGATGACGCTGGGCGACGACCGCAATGTTTACTGCACGTATGTCGATGGCGAGCAGGTCTATGCGCGCGATGCTTTGCAGGGGGAACGTTCAGCATGATGAACAATGAAACTGGCGGCAAAGTCCGCGTCGCACGTGAACGAACACTGGAGAATATCCACGCCGCCGCCATTGCAGAATTTAGCGAAAAGGGCTTTCAGGGCGCGACGACTCAGGCCATTGCTCAGCGCGCGGGGATCAAAAAAGCCCAGCTGCATTATTACATCGCCGGAAAAGAGGAGCTATACGAAGAACTCTTGCAGAAAGTGCTGAAAGTCTGGGGCGACATTATTCAGTTCGACCCGACGCTCAGTGAACCTGAAGCCGTGCTGAGCCGCTACATCCGCAACAAGCTGAGTTTTTCGTTCGACCAGCCGGAACTCTCGCGCATTTTCACCAGTGAAGTGCTGAGCGGTGGCCATTATTTGCAGAAGTACTGGCCGCAGGCGACACAGAACATCGTCGGAAAAGAAAACCTGATCCATCAGTGGATTGTTGAGGGCAAAATCCGCCCGCTGGATGCGCGTCTGTTCATCATGCACATCTGGGCGCTGACGCAGTATTACGCCGATTTCGCCGTGCAGGTGAAACATATGTACGGCAATTTCGGGGGCGATACACAGGCGCGCGAGCACATTATTGGTGAAGTGACGACACTGATTCTGAATGGCTGTAAAGCCTTTGCTCCTCCCCCTTCGCAGGGTAGAGAGCAAACCAGTGATTTTTGAAGGATATGATCATGATCCAGTTTCTGATGAACGGCAGGATCCAGACGGAAAATCTGCCGGACGATACCACGGTTCTCCAGTATCTGCGCCGCGATGCCGGGCGCTGCGGTACCAAAGAAGGCTGCGCCTCCGGTGACTGCGGCGCCTGCACCGTCGTGCTGGCCGAAAAAGAGGGCGACAGGCTGAAATACACCACGGTCAACGCCTGCCTGACGTTTATGCCTGCGATACATGGCAAACAGCTGATCACCGTGGAAGATCTCAAACATCGTGGCGAACTGCATCACGTGCAGCAAGCGATGGCGGATAACCACGCCTCGCAGTGCGGTTTCTGCACGCCGGGGTTTGTGATGTCGTTGTTTGCGCTGGAAAAACAGCAGCAGGCTTTCAGCGCGGAGCATACTCAGCACGCGCTTTCCGGCAATCTCTGCCGCTGCACCGGTTATCGTCCGATCATGGATGCGGCGAAAGCCATTTGTGATGCGCCGCAGCCCGATCAGTTTGATGCTGATGCACAGCAGACGCTTGAAAAGCTAAGGGCAATTTCTGCCACTGACCAGCCGGTGAGCATGGATGAACTGGCCGCACGTTATCTTGCTGAACCGGTTTCCCGCCTGGTGGCCGGTGGCACCGATCTGGCGCTGGAAGTGACCCAGCGCTATCAGCGTCTGCCGAAACTGATTTCACTGAGTCATATTCCTGAACTCAAAATGATTACGCTGACCGGTCAGGCTATTCACATTGGCGCTGCGGCACCGCTGAGCGACTGTATGCCGGTCTTACACGATGAATTCCCCGAATTCGGCGAATTGCTTGAACGCTTTGCTTCGCAGCAAATCCGTAATCAGGGCACATTTGGCGGCAATATCGCCAACGGCTCACCGATTGGCGACGGCGGCCCGGTTCTGCTGGCGCTGGGGGCGTCATTACTGTTGCGTTGCGGCGCGGAACAACGCGAATTACCGCTGGACGAATTCTTCCTCGGCTATCGCAAAACGGCGTTACAGCCGGGCGAATTTATTGAGCAAATCCGCATTCCGCGCGTGACGTCTGAGGCTCGGCAGTTGCGGGTATACAAAGTGTCGAAACGGCTCGAGGACGACATTTCAGCGGTGTGCGCCGCGCTACAGATTGAAGTCCGCGACGGCGTGGTGGTGCATGCACGCATCGCGTTCGGCGGCATGGCGGAAGTGGCGAAACGCGCTACCCATTGTGAAGCGCAACTGCTCGGGCAACCGTGGCAAACCGCCACCCTTGAGCGCGCATGTCAGGCGCTGGAGAAGGATTTCACACCGATCACTGATTTCCGCGCCAGCCGCGAATACCGCATGCAGGTCGCCAAAAACCTGCTGCGCCGCTGCCATATCGAACTGACTTCTCCTGAAACGCTGATGCGGGTAACTCATTATGTCTGAATCCAAACCGTCACTTTCCCGGCAGGAGATGGAACAGTTGTTCCGTGCCGGACTTCAAAGCGGCGTGGGCAAAAGCCAGAAACACGAAAGCGCGGATAAACACGTTAGCGGAGAAGCGGTGTACACCGATGACCGGCTGGAGTTTCCGCGTCAGCTGCATCTGGTGCCGCTGCTCAGCCCGCACGCGCACGCCGACATTCTGCATATCGATACCGGACCTTGTTACAGCGTGCCGGGCGTAGTGCGGGTGATGACGGCGGAAGATGTGCCGGGTAATCCTGATATTGCGCCGCTGACCCACGGCGACCCGCTGATGGCGCAGGGCGTGGTGGAATACGTCGGGCAGATTGTGCTGGTGGTCGCCGCGACTTCTCCGGAAGCCGCCCGCGCCGCCGTTGCGCTGGCGAAAGTGGATTATCAGCCCCGTGACGCCGTGCTGACCATCAAACAGGCTCTGGCACTTGAGCATTACGTGGAAGAACCGCATCAGCATAAACGCGGCGATGCCGGAATGGCGCTGGCCAGTGCACCGCACCGCCTGCAGGGCGAGCTGGAGATTGGCGGGCAGGAGCATTTTTATCTGGAAACGCAGATTGCGTCGGTGATGCCGGGCGAAGACGGCGCGATGCTGGTTTACAGCTCGACGCAGCATCCGACCGAAGTCCAGAAACTGGTGGCCTCGGTGCTGGATTTACCGATGCACAAAGTGGTGGTCGATATGCGTCGCATGGGCGGCGGTTTTGGAGGTAAGGAAACGCAGGCGGCAGGCACGGCCTGTCTGGCCGCGCTGGCGGCACACCTTACCGGACGCCCGGCGAAAATGCGTCTGGCGCGGCAGGACGACATGCTGATCACCGGCAAACGACATCCGTTTCACGTCAGCTACGACGTCGGGTTTACGGATGACGGCATCATTCACGGTATCGACCTGAAGCTGGCGGCCAACTGCGGGTATTCGCTGGATCTCTCCGGTTCTATTGTTGACCGGGCGATGTTCCATTCCGATAACGCCTATTACCTCGGCGACGCCCTAATAACCGGTTACCGCTGTAAAACCAATATGGCGTCTAATACTGCATACCGCGGTTTTGGCGGGCCACAGGGAATTCTGGCCATCGAGCATATTGTCGATCACATCGCCCGCGAACTGGGGAGGGATCCGCTGACCGTGCGTAAAAATAATTACTACGGCCAGGAAAACCGCAACATCACGCATTATCATCAGCCGGTCGGCCAGAACCTGCTTGAGGAGATGACCCGCCAGCTGGAAGAAAGCGCGCAATATGCCGCAAGACGTGACGCTGTCACTCTGTTTAATCAAAGCAATCCGTATCTTAAAAAGGGACTGGCGCTGACGCCGGTGAAATTCGGCATCTCCTTTACCGCCAGTTTTCTCAATCAGGCGGGGGCTCTGGTGCTGGTTTACACCGACGGCAGCATTCAGCTCAACCACGGTGGCACGGAAATGGGACAGGGGCTCAATACCAAAGTGGCACAGGTGGTCGCCGAAGTTTTTCAGGTGGATATCAGCCGCATTCAGATGACGGCCACGGACACCGGAAAAGTGCCGAATACCTCGCCAACGGCCGCCTCTTCAGGCGCGGACCTTAACGGTAAAGCGGCGCAGAATGCAGCCGAAATCATTAAAGCGCGCATGGTGGAAATGCTGATGCGTGTTCACGACGCGGCAGAAAGCGACGTGGAGTTTAGCAACGGCCTGGTGCGGGTCAAAAACCAGTATTTCAGCTTTGAGCAGGTCGCCACCCAGTGCTGGCTCAATCAGGTGCCGCTTTCCAGCACCGGCTATTACAAAACGCCGAAGATTTTCTATGACCGCAGCAAGGCCGCCGGGCATCCTTTCTATTATTTCTCGTATGGTGCGGCCTGCGCCGAGGTGCTGGTTGATACGCTGACCGGCGAATACAAACTGCTGCGCGCCGATATTTTGCATGACGTTGGCGATTCGCTGAATCCGGCGATAGACATCGGCCAGGTGGAAGGCGGATTTGTTCAGGGCATGGGCTGGCTGACGACCGAAGAACTGGTATGGAACGACAAAGGGCGGCTGATGACCAGTGGCCCGGCGGCGTACAAAATCCCGGCCATTGGTAATATCCCGCAGGATTTGCGCGTTCATCTGGTGGAAAACCGAAAGAACCCGGAAGACACGGTTTTCCATTCCAAAGCCGTGGGTGAACCACCGTTTATGCACGGAATATCTGTCTGGTGCGCGATTAAAGACGCGGTTTCCAGTCTCGCGGATTACCGCGTTCATCCGCATATCGATGCACCTGCCACGCCGGAAAGGGTGCTGAACGGCATTAATCAGCTGAGATTTTACGGTGACGTTGTCACAAGGGACGGCTGTGAAACACCCCTCAGCGAAATAACCGAAAAAGCGAACGGTTAACGGAGGTTTTTATGCGTACCGATGACTGGATAACCCGTTTACATGACCTCCGGCAGCGCGGCGAGCCTTGCGTGGTGGCGACGCTGGTCGATCAGCAAGGTTCAACGCCGCGTGATGCGGGCAGTAAAATGCTGATCACCGCCGGTGACCAGTTTTATACCCTGGGCGGCGGAAATCTGGAGTTTCAGGTCACTGCCATTGCCCGTGAAATGCTGCAACAGGGCGCGAAAACCAGCCGGTTAGAGCGTTTCTCGTTAGGCGCACGGCTCGGTCAATGCTGCGGGGGGATGGCGTCCGTTTTGCTGGAACCCCTCGGGCAACCTCAGCCGCATGTGGTGGTGTATGGCGCTGGACACGTCGGCCGCGCGCTGGTGAACATACTCAGTACGTTACCGTGCCGGATAACCTGGGTGGATGCGCGCGCCAGTGAATTTCCTGTTCACGTTGACCCGCAGATTACCTGTGTGGTGGATGACGAGCCGGAAGGCACCGTGGCGCAAATGCCCGCGGGCAGTTATTTCATGGTTTTAACCCACGATCATCAGCTGGATTTTGCCCTCAGCGAAAAGATTCTGAAACGCGGTGATTTCCGCTACTTCGGACTGATTGGTTCTGAGACGAAGCGTAAACGCTTTGATTATCGTTTATCCGGCAAGGGGATTTCCGGCGAGCAACTGATGAGAATGCGTTGCCCGGTCGGCCTGCCGGATGTGCGGGGTAAACTCCCCGCTGAAATCGCAGTGGCGATAGCGGGGGAATTTATCGCGGCGTACGGGGCGCAAAATCAGGCGGTTAACTGACAGACTTTTGTCCGGACCCGCTGAAGGCTAGCCGTGCAGTTTTTTGAATTCAAAAGTGCCGCCAAGCGCGACCGCGTAACGACTGACGGTATTAAGCGTCGGGGATGCGGCACCGTTTTCAAACCGGCTGATATTTTGTTTTTTCATGCCGGTGCGCCGCGCGATATCCTCCTGCGTCAGGGATTCCGCCAGTCGCGCTGCCTTGAGTTCGGCGATCATTTTTTTGTGTACCTGAGTGGCCTCATATGCTGCGGCGAATTCAGGATCCTGCATCATCTCCTCCATAACTGCGCTGAGGGGAATGAGTTTGTTTTCATCGTAATCTTTCATATTCATCCTTTTTAATATTTTTCATACGTTGTAATGCCAGTTCTAAATCCTGAAGCGGCGTTTTAGCCGTTTTCTTATGCAGGATATGCACGACATAAATGCGGCGACCCTGCATAAAAAAATAAAACGCTCTGCCCAGGCCCTCCAGACTGGTTACCCGGACTTCCCGTATTCCATTTCCGACATACCGGACCTGCGGATCCTGTAACGCGGCACCGTAGATCTCCAGCTCCTTCAAAGCATCAGCAATGCTGGCACTCAGCGTGGGAGGCAACTTGCGAAGCTCCTTCATGGCAGCGGGTAATACCGTCACGTCGTACACAATGGCGTTCCTTGCGGTGGAGTATGATTACGTTTTGTGCAAAGTGGAAGTAATCATTTATGATTATTTTTAAACGGGAACGGGGTTCACATACTTTCCCGCACCCGACGCGTTGTGCCATCGCACCCGCGCATCCTGTCGGGTATTTGCAGGGAATTCAGAAGGGCGATCTTTTCCTCCGCGATGTCTCGCAAGAAATAAATCACTGAAACATAAGACAAACCAAACCTTCTCAACCCGTTCATAAAACAGTCACAAATCCGCAGTAATTTGTTTTCTCATTGAACAGGCCATCGCCGCTTTGAGGAAAACACCGACGCATGTCTGCCATCCAGATTTCCCACCTGAGTAAATCCTTCGCCACACAACCGGTGCTTAACGATGTCTCCCTGCATATCCGGCCGGGGGAGTTTGTGGCCGTGCTGGGCCCCTCGGGTTGCGGAAAAACTACACTCCTGCGTACCGTGGCGGGGTTCGAGCCGGTCAACAGCGGCACGATCACCGTTGGCGACCGTCTGTTTTCATCGCCAGATGTGCATGTGCAGCCGGAGAAACGTGAGCTGGGAATTGTGTTTCAGAATTACGCGTTGTGGCCGCATATGTCGGTGGAAGAAAACGTGGCGTACAGCCTGAAAGTCGTGGGAATGGATCGTAATGAACGGCGCGTACGCACACAAGAGGCGCTGACGCTGGTCGGGTTACGCGAATTTGCGACACGGCGGCCATCGGATTTATCGGGAGGTCAGCGGCAGCGTGTTGCGCTGGCACGTTGTCTGGTTACACGCCCGGGCGTAGTGCTGCTCGATGAACCGCTGGCAAACCTGGATGTACACCTGCGGGCGGCGATGGAAGAAGAGTTCAGCCGTTTTCATCAGCACACCGGCGCGACGCTGCTGTATATCACTCATGACCAGCAGGAGGCGATGTCGCTGGCGGATCGCGTGGTGGTGATGAACGAAGGGCGCGTGATGCAGTTTGCCACGCCACAGATTTTGTACCGGGAACCGGCCAATGAAATGGTCGCCACGTTTATCGATGAGGGGCGCGTCATTCCGGTGACGGATGTTCAGCCGGACGGCAACGGTCATGCGCGGGTAGCGATTTTTGGCACCTGTGTCAGATTGCGTACGGCGGTTTCACAGCCTTCCGTGGCAAAAGCGCGGGCATGTGTTCACGCGGCGGATTTACGTTTTGCCGAACCGGGCGAAGCGGGGATTGCCGCACGGGTTTCCCGGCAGATTTATCGCGGCGGCTACTGCCAGACAGACATCACGCCATATGCCGCGCCGGAACTCCGATTATCCATTCATTCTAAAAAAGAGAGTCAGTTGGGTGACAACGTCACTTTTATCATCACAGACGGCTGGGTACTTCCTCAATGATCCCTTCTCAATTCACTCATTCTTAAAACTATTGATTCTCAAAAGGACAGGGCTATGCACATTTCTAATACCATCAGATTGAGTTTTTGCACGCTGTCACTGGCTACCGTGCTGTTCACTTCTGCCAATGCGGCAGAAACAGCGTCGGGCAAACTGGTGATTTATACTTCTCAGGCACCGGAAATCGCACAACAGACAGTCGATGCCTTTAAAGCGGCATATCCCGACGTTCAGGTGGAATGGACGCGTAACGGCACCACGCAGCTGATGAATGTGTTGCAGACGGAAATGATGGCCGGAGATGTGAAAGCCGATGTGCTGCTGGTGGCAGATTCCATCAATCTGGGTGCCCTGAAAAAAGACGGCAAGCTGATGGCGTATCCTGATGCGCCGGTCAGTAATATCAGCCCGGATTTTTACGATAAAGATAAAACCTGGTTCGGCACAAAAATCATCGCCACGGTCATTGCTTACAACACGAAAAATGCCAAACCGGTCGGCAGCTGGATGGCGCTGACCGACGCACAGAATAAAGGTCAGGTGGCGGTGCCAAGCCCGTTGTATTCCGGGGCTGCGCTTTATCACCTGCACACGGCCATTAACACGCCGGATATTGGCTGGGCGTTTTATCAGAAACTGGCGGCAAACGGGATTACGCCGGAAGGTGGAAATGGCCCGGCGCTGAAAGCCGTTGCCAGCGGCATGGCGAAATACGGTGTGATCACGGATGCCGATATTATTCGTGCGAAGAAACAAGGCTCACCGATTGATCTGGTGTATCCGAAAGAAGGCGCGTCATTTGTGACAGAGCCGGTAGCCATCCTCGCCGGGGCGCATAACGTGCCGGCAGCCAAAGCGTTTGTGAATTTCATGCTCTCGCCGCAGGGACAGCAACTGGTGGCAAAACAGGGTAACCGTCCGATTGATGCAACCGTTCCTGCACCGGAAGGGTTTGCGCCGGTGGGTTCCATCAAACTGCTGACGCTCGATTCTGACAAAGCCGTGGCTGACGATAAGCAGGTACGTGCGAAATTCACAGAAATCTTCGGCGGCTGATGGCTGAAGGGAAAGGCAAATGAGCGTGATGAGTGAAATTCAGCGCCGCACGGTGGCTGCGCACAGGCGTTACTGGCCGGGCAGCGAAAAGGCGGTTCTCTGGGGGCTGACGCTGCTGATTGGCATTTTGTCTGTAGCACCGCTGGCGCGACTGGTGTGGGCGGCGGTGGCACCGCAGGGTATCCCGGATTTCTCGCGGTTGAGCCATCTGCTGGGAACACGACGGGTGCTGACCGCCACGCTGAATACGCTGACGATTGCCGTTGTCTCCACGTTGCTGGCGATGTTGCTCGGCACCGTGGCGGCGCTGCTTATCGCGTTAACCAATTTACGCGGCAAGCAGGCATGGGTTTTCACGTTCATCCTGCCGCTGATGATCCCGCCGCAGGTGACGGCGCTGGCGTGGGTTCAGGCGCTTTCGCCGTCCAGCCCGGTCTTGCAGTTCTTCGGACTGAGCCTGCCGCCGGGTTCCCCTTCGCCGTTATATTCGATGAGCGGCATCCTTCTTTTACTGGGTTTGCACAATGCGCCGCTGGTTTTTCTGATGGTGCGCGCGGGGCTGCGTCGTTTGCCCGCCGATCTGGTTGAAGCTGCGCGGGCAGGCGGGGCGCAACCGTGGCGGGTTCTGTTTACGATCATTTTGCCACTGGTACGTCCGGCGATTTTTGCCGGTGCGGCGCTGTCGTTTGTTACGGCGGCGGGTAATTTCGGTATTCAGGCGATGCTGGGCATTCCGGGGCGCGTTCCCACATTGATCACGCTGGTTTATCAGCAACTCAATACCCTTGGTACATCGGCGCTGGCGGATATGGCGGTGCTGTCTTTGCTGATTGCCACGATTACGCTGGGCGGTCTGATGATCAGCCGGTGGCTGGGCGGGCGTCAGGATGTGCGTGTGACCGGTACGCCACGATCTTTACATCAGTCACTCGGGCGATGGCGTTTACTGGTAGAGATTATCGTCTGGCTCTGGATGATCCTGACCCTGTTGTTGCCGCTTTCCGCGCTTCTGACAACATCACTGACGCAGGGATTCGGGCAGGCGCTGACGTTTAGCAGCCTGACGCTGACTAATTATGCCAATGCGCTGTTCGGGTATCCGTCTATCCGCCAGGCCTTTTTCACCAGTCTGGGGCTGACGCTGCTTACGGCGGTGATCCTGACCGTCGTCTCGCTGTTTCTGGCTTATTTTCTCAGCTGGCAGCGCACGCGGCTGGTGCGAGTTTTACAGTTATCCACGGAGCTGGCTTATGCGTTACCGGGGATTGTCACGGGCATTGCCGCCATTCTGTTTTTCCTTAAACCCCTGCCGCTGATCCACGTCAGCCTGTATGGCACGGTGTGGATTATTCTCGCGGCCTATCTTTCCAACTTTATGGCGCTGGTTCTGCGGCCCACGATGGCGGGCTTTGCGCAGATAGAACGTTCTCTGGATGAGGCCGCACAAATCTTTGGTGCCGGTTTCCTGCGGCGGATGCGCGATATCCTGATGCCGCTGGCGGCACCTTCAGCAATGGCAGGGACGATTCTGGTGGTCCTGACGGCGCTTAATGAAATTCAGGTGTCGGTTCTGCTGGTGACGTCCGGCACTCAAACGCTTGGCCCGATGATTGTGTTTCTCGACGAGGGCGGCTCTTCGACGCTCGCGGCGGCTACAGGTTGCCTGATGATTGGTGTGGTGCTGATGCTGATGTTACTGGCGTCGGTGTTTGCCCGACGTTTGCCGGAAGGTGTGCTGCCGTGGAGGGTATGAATTAAGGAAGTCGGTAAAGTGCTAAACAGGCAAAAGTTTGCGGCTTTCGAATGTGTTACCGTTTCGGAACTCACTGATATCAGGAAGATGATAATGACTGATCCCCGGCAAACGCGTAAACACGCTGAACAAGAAGAAGACAGCCGACCGCTACTCATTAAACTCGTTCCGGTTACCGGACAAAGCCACCGCTGGTTATACCTCGGAAATGGCCCGGCGGCACAGGATGCTTATCTGTTACACCAGCACAACATTACTTCGGCGCTCAATATGGCCGTTAATCTCCAGCTCGGTAATCTGGCGCTGCCGGATGGCACCTGGCTGCGGCGAACTCAAATCGGGCTGATTGACGGGGCGGGCAATACGGTAAATCACCTGCTTGCAGGCGTGCTGGCGCTGGATGGTTTACTGGGACAGGCCAGCCCCGGTAAACGCAGTTATCCGCCACACCGTGCGGCAAATGTGCTGGTTCACTGTCGTGGCGGGCGCAGCCGTTCGGTGGCGGTGCTGGCGCTTTATTTGTATTTCACCCAGCAGGATAAATTCCCGACGCCCGAAACCGCGCTGACCTTTTTACGAACCCTGCGCGGCCTCGATAATGCACATCCCTGCGAACCGTTGCTGGCGCTTATTCATCAGGTTGCGGAATTGCCGGTAAAATTTATGTTCGGGCAAATTGCGCAACCAGAGACAGGAGCCATGCCGTAATTCCCCTCGTTTCATCACATCCAGCAACAGATTTATTTCAAAGACCCGCACTCCCTGTCATCGCGGGGAGCCTGCGCTGATTCGTCAGCCTGAATCCGGATTCGTATTGATCATGTAAGAATTTAGGGAATGCGTGCGGGAATGATAATTATGATGAATAATACGTGCCGTTTTGTTGCGGACTTGTGCATTATTCACGGCCAGACTTCATTTGCTAATGACGAAAGTTTACGGCCGGTGATAGTTTGCACGAAAACTGCCATAAAGAGGCTATTTAGCATTCCATGAGTAATCAAATTACAACCGCCAAGCAGCTGGAAGTTCAGCGCATTGTCGACGTTTTATCGAAGGCTATCGCACAGCAACGTCTGCGTCCCGGCACACGCCTGGTAGAGTCGCAGCTGGTTGAGGCTCTCAGCGCTAACCGTAATCATGTGCAGGTTGCGCTACAGCGCCTGTCTATGCAGCGCATCGTCACCATTGAACCTAACCGCGGGGCGATGGTGTCACAGCCGACGGCGAAAGAGGCCCGTGAAGTGTTCATTGCCCGCCGTGCGATTGAACGCGCGATAGTGGAAGGGATTAACCCGGACTGTATCCGTCAGCATCGCCAGCGTATTCAGACGCATCTGGACGGCGAGCGGGAAGCGGCGAAATCCGAAGATCGTCGCGTGATTGTGCGTGAGCTGAGCGAGTTTCATCTGATCCTCGGGGAAATCTCGGGCAATAGCGTGCTGAGTGAAATCCTCGCGAACCTGATGGTGCGCAGTTCCCTGATTGTGGCGTTGTATCAGCGCGCCGACGTGTCTTCGTGCCAGTGCGATGAGCATCAGGCGATTATTGAGGCGCTGGAAAGGGGAGATAATGCACTGGCCGTGCAGCTGATGCAGGAACATCTGAACGAACTGGAAAGGGTTCTGGATCTGGATGATGAAGCGTCGGGAGAAATTAATCTTCGTCAGGTGCTGTCGGATCTGTAGCCGCAAGTCACGTGCGCCCGCCGCGGATCCGCGGGCAGGCGCTTTGAGAGCTATGAAGATTTCAATGAGCGCAACTGCGCGCGGTCATTGTAGAAGCGCTGATACGCCAGATAACCGGCAATAATTGTCGATAAACTGGCGGTCGCCAGCAGCATAAATGTCACCATAATCTGATATTTAATCGCTTTCACCGGGTCGATCCCCGCAAAAATCAGGCCAGACATCATGCCCGGCAGACTCACGATCCCCACGGTTTTTGCGGCATCAATTGTCGGGATCATCGCCGCACGAATGCTGTCACGGATAATCTTTCCGGAGGCCATTTTTGTCGGCGCGCCGAGGCTCAGCATTTCGAGGATTTTCTGCTGGTTGTCGATAAAGCGCTGATTCAGGTTGCTGTAGCACAAACCGACTGCCACCATCGCATTCCCTGCAATCATCCCTGAAATGGGGATCACCTGCATTGGCAGGAATTCAATTGATCCGCTGAGGATCAGAATCGTTAACGTCAGCGCCGTGCCGACTGTTATGGCGATAAACGAAATGACAAAACCGTTATCGATATTCTTGCTGCGTTTCTTCGCATTCAGCGCCGCATTGACGCAGATAAAAAGCACCATGAGCACGGTTAACAAGCTGTTATTGATATCAAAAATATATTTCAGGACATAGCCGACCACCACCAGCTGAACAATGGCGCGCGCCACGCTCCAGATGATGTCTTTTTCCAGCCCGAGTTTTTCTTTCTTGCTGACCAGCAGGGCGACGACTACCAGAATCAACGCCAGAGCCAGTGACTGATCGGTAATATTATGCTGATTCATGAGCCGGACTTCCTTGCGTGTGGCGGGTCAGGGTAATGACGTGTTTGGCGTGACAAATTTCGTTCAGGTCATGGCTGACCCACAACACGGCCAGCTGTTTTTCGGCGACCAGGCTGGCAATAATGTCATTAATATTGACTTTATTTTCCTCGTCCAGCGCACTGGTGATTTCATCGAGCAGCAGCACATCGGGCATAAACTGCAAATTACGCAGCAGGGCGACGCGCTGTTTCTCACCGCCGGACAACTCCTGAACCCGTTTCGTCAGCATATCCTCTGCCAGGTTTACTTTGGTCAGCCAGGCGCGCAGCTGTGTTTCATCGACCTTTTTATTGCGGATCTGGTAAGGCAGCGCGAGGTTGTCGTAGACTGTTTCGCCAAACAGCGACGGCGTCTGGAAGCAGTAGGAAACACGCTGACGATAGGTTTCAGGCTTAATCCGGCTGATGTCTTCGCCTTTAAAATACAGGTTGCCGCCGGTCGGGTTTTGTAATGATGCGATGATTTTCAGCAGCGTGCTTTTTCCGCTGCCGGAAGGGCCGGTCAGCAGGGTAAATTCACCGGGATTCAGGGTTAATGAAACGGGCTCAAGGAGCGGAATATTATTGAGGGTGAACGAAACATCGTTCAGCCGGAGGAGGTCAGCGGGGTCAGACACTTCAGAAGATCCTTGCGAGAACTAATTGATAGTGTGAATGATATCACTCTTTGTGGTGATATTGGCTGGCGCGGAAGGTCTAAAACGATTTCAAAATATTCGGCAGGTGGTTGTGCTAATGCCACAAAAAAACGGCTCCCGCCCGGTGAGGACAAGAGCCGCCAAGAAAGCCGTTAAGGCAATCTGTGATGACTACTGTGCAGGAGCAGCAGGGGCTTCCTGTTCAGGCGTTGGTGCTGGCGCTGCTGGCCCGCCCAGAATACCCAACAGACCGGCGAATTCCTGCAACGTCATTTTCTGTCCATTCAGGTCAACCTGATTGTCAGCGTAATGGAAGCTGCTGGTGATGGTGTCATCTTTCACGGTAGTCAGTTTGAACATCTGACCCATCGCGGCCAGACCCTGAACCTGTTGCTGAGCCAGTTTTGCGGCATCGTCAGCGTTATAGCCTTCGAGCTGCGCGACCTGAGTGGTCACCTGAGTCGCCATTGGCAGAGGAATCGTCAGTTTGGCATCCACTTTATTCACCAGCTGCGACAGCATTTGATCCTGCGTTTGTGCCGGTGTGGCAGCCGGGTCTTTCAGATCCAGTTGCAGGGTAAAGCTGCTCTCGCCTTTGCTGTTTTTCCAGCTCAGCGGAGCGATGTTGATGCTCGGATTACCCTTGAGCAGTAATGGCAGGTTCGCCAGCAGTAAATCAGCTGCCTGTTGCTGATAAGCCGCAGGATCCAGTTCACCCTGTTTCATCAGCAAATCACGCGACTGCTGATTGTAGTTATCTGCAAACTGTTTCAGCGCCGCACCATCCAGCTTATCCAGTCTGAGGGACAGTTTTGCTGAACCGAAATCCTGACCCTGCACTTTCAGAGCGTCGATGGTGTAATCCTGCTGACCGGTGATGTTATTGCCGTTTTCAGCGAATTTGCTCACCAGCTTGAAGTTATCCAGAGAACCTGCGTCTTTACCGTCCACGTTCACCAGAATTTGCTTCACGGTCAGATTCTGATCGCCCACGCCTACCTGGAATTTACCCTGATGGGTATCGCTGTCCATGCTGAAACCGGCCAGCGTGACTTTCTCAAGCTGGCCCCACTGATTTTTAGAGGTAAGCGCCACGCTGTCTGTGCTGGCTTTCAGTTTCATCGCAGTCAGGTCTTTATCAACATCAACATCGATTGTACCGCCGGAGAATTGCAGCTGACTTTCGTCTTTCTGGTAAGTCACCGGAATGATATCAATCGCTGAAGCGCTGGCGCCGCTGTAAGACAAACGCGTGTCCGCGGTGATCAGCGATTTGCCTTTGGTGACGTCAAACAGACCTTTCAGCGTCGGGGTGTTTTGCAGCTCTGAATGCACGGATGCCATGCTTGGGATCAGATTGAATTTCTTCAGCTGAGCGGCAGGGAACGGGCCATGATCGATGGTTTCGATAAAGGCAATTTCATCACCGGTTTTCAGCACGCTGGTACCGGCCGCGGCAGCCGCGGCCTCGGGTTGCAAAACAAGACGCAAGTTGCTGCTGAACAGCCCGCGATGGTAATCCTGATAGCTGACTTTCAGACCTGCTTTTGGATAAGCGCTTTGCAACTGGCTGTTAGCCGCAGCAACCTGCTCATCCAGATGTTGTTCGATAAGTTTACCCGTATACCACGAGACGCCTGTCCAGGCCGCGCCAAGGACTACAATGACGCTTACAGCGACTATCGACTTCTTCATATCTCTGTTTATCCTTATGAAATATCCCGAAAATAAAAAACGCCTTACGGCGTTCTTAGTCTTCTGAGTGTAGCTGAATCAACAGAAAAATCATCAAATTGGGGCACGCAGCCCCAATTTGTTTCATCTTCGTTTCATCTCACCTTACTTGCTCAGGGTATTGAAGACCCGCGCAATGCGGCCGTTACCGCTCACGGTCACCGGTGATTCGCTGGCGGCCAGGTAACAGGATTCGCCCGGCAGCAGCGTCAGCGTTTCACCCTGTCTTGACAGCACACTTTGGCCTTCGATACAGAAGACGATTGCTGCGCTGTCCTGTTCCAGCGTTTGTGGTTCCGCGGCAATCTCATGAACCGAGAAGGCAAAATCTTCGACAGGAATAGGGAAGTTGAGTTCCGCGCCTTTTTGTACCGGCGTGGTGAGCAATTCACTTGCAGGTTTGGCGTTAAATTTCAGGTTGGCCAGCAACTCAGGGATATCGATGTATTTCGGGGTCAGACCAGCGCGCAGCACGTTGTCTGAGTTCGCCATGACTTCCAGAGACACGCCTTTCAGATAGGCGTGCGGCGTTTCGGCGTACAGGAACATGCCTTCGCCCGGTTGCAAAGTGATCACGTTGAGCAGCAGCGGGGAGAACAGACCGGAATCGTCCGGATAGAATTCAGAAATACTGCGCACGGTATCCCACGGTTCGCCATGCTGTTCACGGAGCACGGATTTCAGCACGTCCAGCGCACGGGATTTGTCTTCACCTTCCAGACTCAGCAGGCCGGCAAAAAGGGCACGCAGATGGTCGACATCGGGATAATTCAGGAAGCTGGCAATCAGCTGATGCGCACCGGCTACGGGTTGCAGCAGGGAAACGATGTCACGCAGTTCACGGAAACCGTTCATCGCCTGGAAAGGCGTCAGGGCGTAAACCAGCTCAGGTTTATGGTTCGGATCTTTATAGTTACGCTCTGCGGCGTCCAGAGGAATGCCCGCAGCATTTTCTTTCGCAAAACCAATCTCGGCGGCACCTTTGCTCGGGTGAACCTGAATGGAAAGCGGCTGGTCGGCACACAGGACTTTAAACAGGAAAGGCAATTCGCCGAAACGTTTGGCGACTTTTTTACCCAGTTGGCCATCAAGATCAGCGCTGATTTGATCACGCAGGGAAAGGGTCTGGCCTTCGGCATTCACAACCTGAGAACTGCTTTTCGGGTGAGCACCCATCCACAGTTCTGCCATCGGACGGCCTTGCGGGTCGGTGATCCCATAGAGTTTAGTCAGTGCGTCTTTACTGCCCCAGGCGTAATTTTGTACACCGTTATGCATCTTTTGCATTGCTTCATCCTGAATAGAAAAGTTCTGGGCATAGTAAACAATGACAAAGCGGGCTTTACAACTAAGATGCCTCAAAAAGTGCGGTTAGGGCGAAAACTCGGAATCAGGATCGATTCGAATTATACGTCTGCCTTATATGACACTATACTCGACCCATAGCTTCGTGAATGCGTGGGACCGCATCCGGCACTCAAAAACCTGCAAAAAACCACAATTATCAATCGAATTCATCATTCGGGCAAAAAAGCTAAGGAGACTGTAATGGCAGCGACTCGCATTGAAAAAGACTCAATGGGGCCTATCGATGTTCCGGCAGATAAGCTTTGGGGCGCACAGACACAACGTTCGCTTGAACACTTTCGTATTTCCTCGGAAAAAATGCCGGTGGCTCTGATCCACGCGCTGGCACAAACGAAACGTGCAGCGGCCAGTGTGAATATCGATCTGGGTTTGTTACCCGCCGAACGGGGTAACGCTATCATTGCGGCGGCAGACGAAGTGCTGGCCGACAAACACACCACAGAATTCCCGCTTTCAATCTGGCAGACCGGTTCCGGCACCCAGACCAACATGAACATGAACGAAGTGCTGGCCAACCGGGCGAGTGAAATCCTCGGCGGCGAGCGCGGCGAAGGGCGCAAAGTTCATCCGAACGATGACGTGAATAAAAGCCAAAGCTCGAACGATGTCTTCCCGACCGCAATGCATGTGGCGGCGGTGACTGAGCTGCGCGAAAAGCTGATCCCTGAGCTGAACGTGTTGCACAAAACTCTTCAGGCTAAGGCCGAAGCATTTCGCGATATCGTCAAAATTGGCCGTACACACCTTCAGGATGCTACGCCGCTCACGCTGGGCCAGGAGATTTCCGGCTGGGTGGCGATGCTGGAACATAACCTTAAGCATATCGAAAACAGCATTCCGCATATCGCCGAACTGGCGCTGGGCGGCACTGCGGTCGGTACCGGCCTGAATACGCATCCGGAATATGCCGTTCGCGTGGCGAAAGCGCTGGCCGAACTGACCGGTCAACCGTTTGTGACGTCACCGAATAAATTTGAGGCGCTGGCCACCTGCGATGCGCTGGTTCACGGCCATGGCGCGCTGAAAGGTCTGGCCGCGTCGCTGATGAAAATTGCCAACGATGTGCGCTGGTTGTCATCCGGCCCGCGTTGCGGCATCGGCGAGATTTCCATCCCTGAAAACGAACCGGGTAGTTCCATTATGCCGGGTAAAGTGAATCCGACGCAGTGCGAAGCAATGACCATGCTGTGCGCGCAGGTGTTGGGTAATGATGTGGCGGTGAATATCGGCGGCGCTTCCGGTAACTTCGAGCTGAACGTGTTCCGCCCGCTGGTGATCCACAATTTCCTGCAATCCGTTCGTCTTCTGGCTGACGGGCTGCGTGGCTTTAACGAGCATTGCGCAGTGGGCATCGAGCCAAACCGTGACCGTATTTCGCAATTGCTGAACGAGTCGCTGATGCTGGTGACCGCGTTGAATACGCATATCGGTTACGACAAAGCGGCAGAAATTGCCAAAAAAGCGCACCACGAAGGCCTGACGCTGAAAGGCTCAGCCCTGAAACTCGGCTATCTGACGGAAGAGCAGTTTGATGAGTGGGTGCGTCCGGAAGACATGGTGGGCAGCATGAAGCGCTGATCGTTTCCGGTTAAATGTTAGAAAGTAAATTGAGGTCCGGATTTCCGGACCTTTTTTGTGCGCGCCGCGTTCAATAACGGCGCTTTATAACGGATAGTCGGTATATAAATGAAGACGTTTGATCAACAGGCTGAGCGGCTGTGATTTCGGCTTATATTTGTGTGTTACCGACGACGCATCGTAATCCTGCAATTCGCCGAGTTTTGGCACCTGCATGACCGGCGTGCGAAGACACAGCGCAATCAGCGGCAGCGGGCAGGGATGTTGCACCTGCTTCTGGCTGTTGCGGTACCACACGCGCGCAATCGGCTGGACTTTCACCGGACGTTTAAATTTCAACGCCGCATGCTCTGGCAGGCGCTTAACGTCGTTCATCTCACGGTTAATATTTTCCATCCACTGCTCGCGTGTGTACGGCGAAACAGCGCGGCCTGCATTCAGGCTCTTTTCCAGCTGAGCCAGCACTTCATCGCGCGTGACGTTTTTGATGATATGTTTGTTCGCCCAGCCAAACCGCACGGAATCCGGATCATTCAGAAAATTGACCGAGCGGTAAGCGTTCAGCGTAATCAGCCCGCGTAGATGAGTATGAACAAATTCAAAGCGCTGTTCGCGGGCGAGACCTGATTCAACGGTGACAATATTCTCCAGCTCGGCTTTTAATTTATTCACTTCTTCAATCAGCAACAGGGCGGACTGATGCTCGGCTTCGTCCACCGCATAACACAACACGCCGGGCAGACGGACGGCGGATTTACTGCTCACATTCTCGTTATTATGATGGATAAACAGACGCTGAAAATGCTGTAACGCCAGCTGCTGCGCGGCTTCACCGGTAAAAGGGGTCACCTGAATTTTGTCCGCAGGATTATGTTCTTCGCCCTTGGCAATCTCCGGCAAGGCAAATACTCTGGCCTGCAATAACTCCAGCTGATTCAGGAAATTCCCCAGGTCGTGCAAAGCCAGTTCCAGTTCGTTAAAACAACCGTTCATCCGGGCAATTAAATCATAATCTGCCATAAACCCTCCAGTTAGTTACAACATACAGTTTATGGCATAATTCAAAACCGTGCACACCTGACCTTCATTTTTTTTAACAATACCCGAATTTGAATGCCGTTTGGCAGGGGAAAAGGGGCGGTTTAAACCTGCCCGGCTTTATCGTAAGCTTATTCATCACATCGCCAGAAGGCCTGCCATGAACTCTGAATTTCCTGATGATTTACCGCGTTGCCCCTGGGGTGATAACGACCCGATGATGCGCGATTACCACGATCGCGAATGGGGAAAACCGGTTCGCGACAGCCGGGCCTTATGGGAAAAGCTGATGCTGGATGGTTTCCAGGCGGGCTTATCATGGCGGATCGTACTGAAAAAACGCGATGCTTTGCGGCAGGCATTTTACCATTTTGACCCGCAAAAAGTGGCTGAATTTACTGAAGAAGATATCGAAAGATTGGTGAACGACGCCACCATTATTCGTTCGCGCAGCAAGATCACCGCAGTGATTAAAAATGCCCGTGCATATCTGGCCATGCAGGCATCAGGTGAAGAATTTGGTGAGTGGATTTGGGCGCAAATTGACGGTCAAGCCATTCAGCACACTGGCCCGGTTCCCACGAAAGATGCGCTGTCAGAACGGATTTCGAAGGATCTGAAGAAAAGGGGATTTACCTTCGTCGGCCCGACGATTGTCTATGCCTGGATGGAAGCGACGGGCCTGATCAATACGCATCATCCCGACTGTTTTCGTCGTGCTCAGGTAGCGGAAGATGCCTGAAACCTACTGAATTATAAGTAAAAAATATCATGAGCTGTGATACTTTTGATATTGTGACGGTGTCACTGAAAGTTGTCTGACAAACGCCCGCCGCAGGATATCGACGCTGGAAAATCCGCATTCCGCTGCGATTTGTTTTACCGCCAGCTCGCCAGCTTCCAGCAGCTGACGCGCGTAAAATACACGCTGCTGTTCAAGCCATTCGGCCGGTGACTGATTCAGTTCCTGATTAAATAAACGGGTAATGTGTCGGGCGCTGATCCCCATATGTGTGGCGAGACTTTGCACATTATGCGGCTGATCCAGAGAATTCAGCACCCAGCGCTGAACGTCCTGCAAAGCAGAACGTCCGCTTAACGAGGCCTGCCCATGGCGGCTAAATTGTAACTGGCCGCCGGGACGTTTGAAAAACATCACCAGCTGCGCGGCAACGACGAGAGCTGTTTCGCGCCCGAGATCTTCCTCCACCATATTCAATGCCAAATCCAGCCCGGACGTTACGCCAGCCGCGGTGCGAAGTTCGCCATCGGCAATAAAAATAGCGTCAGCTTCTACGCTCACCTGCGGATATTCCTGATGAAGCCGTTCCGCAACAGTCCAGTGTGTGGTAACGCGACGCCCGTTGATTAATCCAGCCGCCGCAAGCAGCATCGCGCCGCTACAAACCGAACCGAAACGCTGCGCGTGATGGCTCCACCGGCAAATATTTTCATGCAGCTTTTCGTCTGAAAGGTAGTTGTCGAGTACCGGCGCACCGGCTATCAGGAAGGTATCCAGTGCGTCAGGTAGCGGGGCGTCGAGGGTCAGATCGGCCAGAAGCCGGGCGCCGGAAGACGAAACAATGACCGGATCGGCCACGGCCATCACGCTGAGTTTATACACCTCACGCCCGCGTTGTTGATTTGCCTCGGCAAAAACGTCCAGCGGGCCGGAAACATCCAGCAACTGAACGCCGGGCACGGCCAGGATAATGATGTGTTTGGGCATGAGAGAATTTCCTGTCGCAGAATGCGGTTATGTCCTTAATCGTCACCTTGAGACGATTGATGACATTTATAGTGAAGCTTATTCTGGACTCATTCAACCCAACCGGAGAAATATTATGAGTCTGAACATTCAGGGCATCCGCATTCCCGACAGCAAAATGGCGCGCGAAGCCACCGAACTGGTGCGCGATACAGAAACCGATTTACTGTTCCATCATTCCAGCCGCGTGTATTACTGGGCGGCGCTTGCCGGTCAGCAACGTCAGCTTAAAGTCGATCACGAATTGTTGTATATCGGCTGTATGTTCCACGACATGGGGCTGACCCACGAAAATTGTAGCTGCGATAAACGCTTTGAAGTGGACGGCGCAAACGCGGCCCGCAAATTTATGCAGCAACACGGTGTCAGCACGCAGGATATTGATAAAGTCTGGACCGCAATTGCCTTGCACACCACGCCGGGGATCCCTGAATTTATGGATCCGGTCATAGCGCTGGTGACAGCGGGTGTGGAAATGGACGTTCTTGGGATTAATTATCAGGGATACGAAGACGATGTTCGAAATGCGGTTGTGGATGCGCATCCGCGGACACCGGCATTTAAAGAAGACATCATTCAGGCATTTTATGATGGCATCAAAAACAGACCGCAAACCACATTTGGCAACGTAAAAGCGGATGTCATTGCCGACAAAGAACCCGATTTCATCAGAGGCAATTTCTGTTCGGTGATCCGCGGATCCCGCTGGCAGGGTTAAGGAGAAAAGGGCGCACCGGGCAAGATTCCGGTGCGTTTTCCTGTCAAACAAAACTGTCAAACCAGACGAAACGCGATCATAAACAGTGATTTCAGACCCGGGTAAATCTCGCTGATCACCTGTTTCAGCTCAGGTAATGTCATATTTTCCTGCACGGCATGGGCGTTATTCAGCTCGTCAAACTGTACCGGCGTAACGTCGAGAATCTCGATATTGCAGAAGAAAACGTTGTCTTCATAACGACTTACGCGAACACGATCGCCCGCCACAAAATCCGCATCGCTGGCTTCACGGAGCGTGATCGTTTTGCGCCCGGCCAGAATATCGGCCTCGAAACGACCGTAAAAAGTGATGTCTTTCATCAGATGTTATCTCTCAGCGCTACGTTAAAGTCTTGTCCGCCACATCATACGAAGCATGCCGATAAAATCAATAAACACATTGATAAATATGATAAAAAATGATGAATTGGTAACAAATCCAAATCTTTCGCTGACAGGCGCCTGAGGTCGCGTGAGACACTCAGAATTCACGTAGCGCGATCAAATGACGGTCAGAATGGAGAGGAAATGGACGATATTTCGGCGAAAAACATCATTTCACTGTATCAGCGACATGCTGATATCTGGGATAAATTGCGTAAAGATCAGGGATATGAAAAGGCGTGGCTGGACGATTTTCTGGCTCTGATCCCGTCAGAAGGCCGCATTCTGGACATCGGTTGCGGAGCAGGAAAACCCATCGCCGAATATTTTATAGAACGTCATTTCTCAGTGACTGGCGTCGATGCTTCAGAACCGATGATTTCGATTTGCCGCGAACGTTTCCCGGAACAACGCTGGCAAGTTGCCGACATGCGTTTGCTATCGCTGAATGAGAAGTTCGACGGGCTGATTGCCTGGGACAGTTTTTTCCATCTGACGCGCGATGATCAGCGCGCCATGTTTGCCATTTTTGAGAAACACGCAAAGCCTGATGCAGCATTGATGTTCACCAGCGGTCCCGGCAACGGCGAGGCGATTGGCACATTTGAAGGGGAAGATCTGTATCACGCAAGTCTGGCTCCGGAAGAATACCGGG
Organism: Rahnella sp. ChDrAdgB13; assembly: GCF_017655185.1. Classification (NCBI taxonomy): domain Bacteria; kingdom Pseudomonadati; phylum Pseudomonadota; class Gammaproteobacteria; order Enterobacterales; family Yersiniaceae; genus Rahnella; species Rahnella sp. ChDrAdgB13. The sequence continues at coordinate 89,290 of NZ_JAEMGT010000043.1, forward strand.
CGCTGTTTGATGAACATGGTTTCAGGGAAGTGAAGATGGTTGCCGAAGACCCGACATGTGCCGGACATACCATCTGGCTGGCACAGTTTAAAGGCTGAGATAGTCAGTGAATTGGTGAAAGCTGCCGGAATGAAAGGATGCAGAACTGGCAGATTTTACGGAATGACGTGACGGACTAAAGCCGGACATCCTGGGTTTCTTAGATAATCAAAGTACGTATAATGTATATTATGTTAAATAAGAATACCATTAACGCACCCGCCATCAATCCACCGTCTCTCCTGCCATACTGTTCCTTTTTCATGACTCTTCATCAGCGCTTTGATCTTCAATATCACCATAAGATACGTAAGCCCGGCATGTTTAACAGCGCGTCGAAGGTTTCGTGTTCCTGCGCACTGGCAGTAACCGGTAAACCGGCGAATAAATTGGACAGCATGCGAACTCTCCTTTCGGCGGATTTCAGCCAATGTAAACTGACATCGCTACGTGAATTCTGAATTTATGGCAGTACCATAATGCTGCAGAATTCACGTAGCGCATTCTTCATTTCTGCCGGTTTCTGCTATAACCCGGCATAAACCTTCTCAACCTTCGCCATGTATCGTGGTGCCTGCGGCGCCGGATGATACTGACGAACATGCCAGTTAAACGCTTCCGGCGTCAGCTGATTGATCATCTGGATTGCCGTCTGGCGGTTTGCGGAAAATGTCCGCAATAAAGCACCGGCACCGTTGGCGTAAGCGACTTCTGTAGCATAGCGACGCGTCAGCGGATCGTTAATCCAGTTTAATTGCTGATGCTGTAATCCGCTCAGATATGCCGCGCCCAAATCAATGTTGGTTTCCGGGTCATGCAATTGTCTGTCGCTCGGGCAACCACGTTTACCTTTGTACCGGTATGCATCACAGCCGCTGGTCGAGGCTTTAAGTTGCATCAGCCCAATGGCATTCGACGGGCTGACGGCGTCCGGATTGTAACTGGACTCAACCTGAATGATTGCTTTAATCAGTTTCCGGTCGACTTTGTAATTATCCGCCGCATCTTCAATTTCATCGTCATAAGCGTGGGTATCGTATTTTTTATAATGCGTTTTGCCTGAGCAACCCGCCAGAATCATCAGCATAATCAGCAGGCTGATCCGTGACGGCTGTTTGAGTAATGAATTCATGAAATCTCACGGTTGAATGCGTCATTTTGGACGCTGACAAGATACCCTTAACGCCGCTGAGTATCATGGTTTAATTGAGTTTTTTCACATTTTATGTGTGCCAAAAATGCGCAATGCAAACCCCCTGCCGTTTTCATCTTCTCGGACTTAGCCTGAATGCCTTATTGACTTATTTAATACAGATTGTATTTTTAATGCCATGAAAACTTTTCTGATTATCGTCCCTGACGGGGGCATGTTATTCGAGGCGGCCGGTATCGCCGACATCCTTATGCAGGCGAATCGTCTGATGCCTGCTGGCGGAACAAATTCGCCTTACCAGGTCACGGTCGCCACCACGCAACCTCACCGCGTGGTTCACGGCGTTTCCGGCCTGAATTTGCTGGCGGATCACCGGCTTTGCGACCTCGACCCTGAACTTCCCCGCGACACCATCCTGATCACCGGCAAAGGGCTGACCGAAGAAGAAGGCTCGAACGTCGTTGACTGGGTCAAACGCGCTGCACCCCATGCCCGGCGTGTTGTCTCCATTTGTGGCGGAGCCATGTTACTGGCTAAGACCGGGCTGCTGGATGGACGTCACGCCACGACTCACTGGCGATTACTGGACACGTTGCAGGCCGAATTCCCGCAGATCACCGTCGAACGTGGGCCCATCTATGTGCAGGATGGTCCTGTCTGGACTTCCGGCGGTGTCAGTTCAGGCTTTGACCTCACGCTCGCGCTGGTGGAAGACGATCAGGGTTTTAATCTGGCCAGAGACGTTGCACAGGATTTAGTGATGTTTCTGCGCAGGCCTGGTGGACAGGCGCAGTTTAGCCGCTATCTTTTGAATCAGGCCAGCGAAGGCCCTATCCGTGAGCTTCAGCTCTGGTTACCTGAAAATCTCACCGGTGATTTATCCGTCGAAGCTCTGGCTGAACGCGCCGCCATGAGCCCGCGTAATTTTACCCGGGTTTTCACCCGCGAAACCGGGATCACTCCGGCCAAATATGTTGAAGAAGTTCGCCTTAATGCAGCCAGGCAGCGGCTTGAACAAACCACACAAGGCGTCGAGCAAATCGCACTGGTCACCGGTTTCGGCAGTGGCCTGAATTTGCGGCGTGTTTTTGAAAGGAATTTACACCTGACCCCGACGGAATACCGGGAACGCTTCTGCTCACGCATGTTGGCGTAAATAGCTCTTTTATTGTCATTTACGCCAAATCTCCTTCGGTCTACATTACATGCAGGTCTGATAATAAAGGAGTTTCATCATGGTCAAAGTTGGTATCAACGGGTTCGGCAGGATTGGTCGAAATGTTTTACGCGCCGCACTGGGTCGTAATGACTTCCAGGTCGTCGCCATCAACGATCTCACCGACAGTAAAACCCTCGCGCATCTTCTGAAATATGATTCCCTCTCCGGCACGTTAAATGCCAAAGTCGAAGCTGGCGAAGGGCAACTGTTGCTCGATGGCAGAGCTATCCGCGTCTTCTCCGAAAGAGATCCGGCAGCGATTCCGTGGAGCAGCGTCGGTGTTGGTATCGTTATCGAGGCGACCGGTTTCTTCACTGAAAAAGACAAAGCCGAATTGCATATCACCAAGGGCGGCGCCAAACGCGTCATTATTTCCGCACCGGCCAAAAATGACGACATCACTATCGTGATGGGCGTAAATGACGGCGGTTATGATCCTGCCAAACACAAAGTGGTCAGTAACGGCAGCTGCACCACTAACGGTCTGGCACCGGCGGCGCAGGTTCTGCATTCAACCTTCGGGATTGAGCATGGCCTGATGAACACTACGCATGCGTATACCAATAGTCAGGCGTTGCACGATCAGCCTGAGAAAGATTTGCGCGGTGCGCGTGCGGCGGCGGTGTCGATTGTTCCGTATTCCAGTGGTGCAGCCAAAGCTATCGGTAAAGTCATTCCTGAACTGGAGGGCAAAATGACGGGTTATTCCCTGCGCGTACCGGTTCCTGTTGTGTCGATTGTTGACCTGACCGTCAACCTGAAACGTGAAGCCACGGTCGAAGAAATCAATGCGGCATTCCGTAAAGCTTCGGAGTCTGGCCCGCTGAAAGATATTCTGGGCTACAGTGAAGAACCGCTGGTTTCCAGTGATTATCGCGGTGACCCGCGTTCTTCGATTGTTGACGGGCTTTCCACGCTGGTTATCGGCGGCAAGCTGGTGAAAATTCTGGCCTGGTACGATAACGAATGGGGCTTCTCAAACCGTCTGGTTGATCTGGCGCTGCTGATGGAAAAAAGAGGTTTATAGCCTCCTTTTTCCTGACAGACAGTATAATGAGACACCGCCGTAAGGCGGTGTTTTTACAGTTGTTTCAGACAGACGCTTTGTGTTGAATAATAAACTGTATGTTGTAACTAAGCATCTCTGCTTTGAATGAAATGCGTTATTCCTGCGGCTCCATTAATGGTAAATGTTGCTGATCGTGCTAATCTTACGCCACTGAAAACCTGCTTACGCCCGACAGTGAGGAACCTTTGACCACTTTACGCCGCCCGGAAGCATCCATTCCCAGGCTCCGTTTCCTCCCGGAAACCATTCATATCGGCCGTCAGTTGCGCACTTACTGTGATGCCCGTTTCAAAACCATTGGGCTGACGCTCGCCCGCGGGCAGGTGCTGTTGCACCTCGAAGCCGCTCAGGGTCGCCTGCCTCAGGGAGAGCTGACCGCCCTGCTGGAAGTTGAGCATCCGACTGCCATCCGCCTGTTTGACAGCCTCGCCGAGCTGGGTTTGCTGGAACGCTGCCCCGGAGATTCCGACCGTCGTTCGAAAGACATTAAGCTGACCGACGCCGGAATTGAACTGGCGAATCAGGTTCGCAGCATGACCGATGACATTTTGATCCGCGTAATGGAAGGCATTCCGGATAAAGATATTGATGTCGCCCGCGACGTTCTCGCCAGCATCACCGCCAATATCGCCGCGCTTTAGTGGCGTTTTCCCCTTCCCGTTTTGCCCTTTCCTCTGCATTAATCACTTGCGTTACTGATTTGTTATTCGTTATTTGCGTTTGTAAATATCACCAATATGAATAATTGGACTAGACACATCTGAAACGCCTTATTACATTATGTAGCAAGCTACAAACTAGTTGGGTAACGACTTACAAGGCATAACGATGACGACGCGTTCTGATTCAGATGTCCGGCAGGACGCCGGTGAATTAACAACACGGGATGCATCACCAGAAAAAGAACTCTCCACACCACCGCCTGAAGGATTACCGAAACCGCAGCCAGCCTCGGTGCCTCCGTCACAGCATCACCCTTTTGCCGTCCGGGTCAGCACCTGGCTCTGGCACTATCCGCGTGGCCGGATTGCAGTTTATGCGCTGGCCTCGCTGATTATTGGCCTGACGCAGGGGCTGGGGATTAACCTGGTCAGCTCTAACCTGACGGGTATTCAGGGCTCGCTGGGCATTTCCAATGTCGAAAGTTACTGGCTGGTGGCAGCCTATACCGCGACCAGCGTCACCGGCACGATCCTGCTTTATAAAATCCGTACCCAGTTTGGCTTCCGGCGTTTCGGCGAATACGGGCTGCTGTTTTTTGCCGTGGCGTCTCTGGCACAAACCTTTACCCACGATTTTCAGACCGCGCTGGCCGTTCGCGCCGTCATGGGTTTTGCGATGGCCTCTCTCGGCCCGCTGGCGTTGTTTTATATGTTCGAGATTTTCCCGCCCGCTAAAAAACTGACCGCCGGGCTGTGTTTCGGGCTGGCGGGCAGCCAGATTGCCCTGCCGGTTTCACGCATTATTTCGCCGCATCTTCTCGATCTCGGTCACTGGCACCAGCTGACGATGCTGGAATCCGGTCTTTCCCTGATTTGTCTGGCAATTATCTGGATCCTGCCGCTGACGCATCCGCCCCGCGTGAAGGTATTCGAACGCATCGACTGGATCAGCTATCCGCTGATCGCCACCGCCGTCGCCTGTATGTCCGTGGTGCTGACGATGGGCCGTTATTACTGGTGGCAGGAGAAAGACTGGATAGGCGAAGTGCTGGTGGTCGGGATTATTGCGCTGACCCTGTCTTTTATGGTCGAACTCAAACGTAAGAATCCGATAATCGATTTGCGCTGGCTGATGACGCCTGAAATGCTGCTGTTCACCGGTTCGATGCTGTTTATCCGTATGCTGCTTTCCGAGCAAACCACCGGCATGGTTGGCTTTCTGAATCTGGTCGGCCTGGTGAATGACCAGCTGGTAACGCTGTTTTGCGTGATTCTGGCCGCCACCGTTGCCGGGCTGGTGGTCGTCAGCATTATTCATAAAGCGAACCGTATCGTTTACATCCATCTGTTTTCCATTGCCCTGATTGCCGTGGCCTCGCTGATGGACGCCAATTCCACTGCGGACACCCGCGCGGAACAGTTTTACCTGACACAGGGCATGATTGCGTTTGCCGGTGCCATCTTTCTGCCGACGTCCTTATGGCTGGGTTTTATCCGCGCGTTGCAGTTCGGGCAAAGCCAGATCATCAGTTTCGTGCTGGTGTTTCTGTCTACACAGAACGTCGGCGCACAGGTCGGCGGCGCTTTCCTGGGCACCCTTCAGATATTGCGCGAGAAGTATCATTCCGCCGTTCTGGTTGAACATATCAGTTTGCAGAATCCGCTGGTGGTCGAACGAATTTCCCAATACAGCCACCTGCTGAAACCGGTTCTGACGGATGGCACACAGCAGAGCGCCGAAGGTCTGGCGCAGCTGAGCACGAAGATCACCCAGCAGGCGGGACTGCTGGCCTACAACGATGTTTTTAGAGTGGTTTTTTATATGTCGCTGGGCTGTATCGTCGTGCTCGGCGGACACATTATTACCGGAAGGATCCAGACAAAAAAACGCGCAGCCTCCGAAGCGGTTGCCTGAATAAACAGATCCTGTTGACGAATTAAAACGAGGTATACGGACAAAGTGATGAAAAATATCTTTCGTTATCCATCCATTATTGTAGTGCTTTGCTTAGGCATTATTGGCGTGATGATTGTGTTGTACAGCTGGCAGCTGTTTCCATTTAACTCCAGGGTGGAATCGACCGATAACGCGTATATCCGGGGGAACGTTACCCTGCTCAGCCCGCAGGTGTCGGGTTACATCACCGGGGTGAAAGTGCAGGATTTTATGCCGGTGAAAAAAGGCGATGTGTTGTTTGAGATTGACGACAGCACTTACCGGCAGGAGCTGTTACAGGCCGAAGCCGCGGCGGCACAGGCGCAGGTGACGCTGCAAAACTTCGAACAGAACCGTGCGTCCGGTGCTGCCAGCCTGCAACTTGCAGAAGCGGAATTGCAAAGCGCGCAGGCAACACAAAGCAAAGCGTCAATCGATACCCGTCGCAACGGGCCATTGCTGCAAAAAGGATTGGTGTCAAAAACCACCGGAGATGAACTTCAGGCGGCGTTACTGACGGCGGAGGCCAACGTGGCAAAAGCGCGCGCATCCGTAAATATCGCACGCCAGAGTCTCGCGCTGGTGGAAGCCAATAAAGCGTCGCTGGCCGCGGCATTAAAAGCCGCGCAGGCGAAAGTTGAAGTGGCACAAATCAATTTACAGCACACGCAGATTGTCGCGCCGTCCGACGGGCAGCTCGGCGAAATCAGCGCCCGCATGGGGCAATACGTCAGTGCCGGAACGCAACTCACGTCGGTCACGCCAAAACAAGTCTGGGTGACGGCCAATTTTAAAGAGCGCCAGCTGGCGGGAATGGCTGTCGGTGCGCCCGCGTCTTTCACGGTGGATGCGCTGAACGATCATCCGTTTACAGGCCACGTGGTGCGGATTTCTCCGGCCGCCGGTTCGGAATTCAGCGTCCTGAAAGCCGATAATGCGACCGGGAATTTCACCAAAATTTCTCAGCGTATCGCCGTACGCATTGAGCTGGAACCGGATCAGGCGCAGAGTGACCAGCTGCGACCGGGAATGTCCACGGTCGTCAGTGTTGATACCTCAAAGGCACCTAAAATCTGAATCAGCCGACAATATCTGAGTAGTAGCGCTGCGCAACGTCCGGATGAGAGCGCAGCCGCCCTTTCAGATAGTTGAATCCCACGTCGCGGAACAGCGGATTGAGCGGATCGCTGGCATCGCCGCGAGCTTCTTTTGCCAGTTCAGGCGGCAATGGAAAGAGCGGCACTATGGCGTCCAGCTGCGCGCCGAGGAAAAAGGCCAGCGACAGCCGTTCGCCTTCAGCAGGCGGAGACACCACGCGGTGAACCGTCGCACGCAAGTAACCGTTGGTGGCCAGCTCCAGCAGTTCGCCGATATTCACCACCAGCGTATCCGCCACCGGCAGCGCATCGACCCATTCATTTTCCTCAACTTCAACCTGTAAACCACGCTGTTCATCCTGCAATAAAAAGCTCAGGAAACCCGAATCTTTATGCGCACCGACGCCCTGATTTCCCGCGCCGGCCGCCCGCCCCGGATAACGGATCAGCTTGATGTGCTCATTGGGTTTTTCGCCATACAAAGGATCAAAGGCGTCTTCCGGCAGTTTCAGCGCCAGCGCAAAAGCCCGCAATAAACGCAGCGACATCGCCGTCATTTCCCTCTGCCAGCGAAGCAGCAGCGGGCGCAACTCAGGCAACGCTTCCGGCCACTGATTCGGCCCCTGCAATCTCGCCCACGCAGGCGTTTCTGCGCTTACGGATAGTTTTGGCCGTTCGGCACCGAGGTCAAACTGTTCGCGCCAGTCCGGCTGACCGCGGGTAATCTCTGACGCAGCGCGGTTATAGCCGCGAAAATGCGGAGAATTGATCATGGCGACGGCCAGCTTATCTTCTTCCGGCAAGGCAAAGAATTCCCGCGCCACGCGCTGCACGTCGTGAAGCAACGTGGCATCTACACCATGATTTCTCAGATAGAAGAACCCGATTTCGCGGGCGGCGTAACGCAGCTGCGACAAAAACGATTCACGCTCTTCTGGCGTACCAGAAAACTGACTGAAATCGACTGAAGGGATAGTTGTTGATGTCTGGCTCATTGCTGACTCCGCCGTGATTATGGGTGATAATCGTCAACGCTATCACAGCGCCGGAGCGGCCGACCAATAGCCAGATAATCTGGTTTATGCTTCGGGGTTATGAAAAACTACGCGGGATATTAACCGGTTATAACGCGCCCGTCCGTGGGCTGCGCCGGTCAGCGGGAACCGAGATAACGGTAAACCACCGCCAGATCCTGATCGCCATAACCGCCATCCACGGCGGCCTGCCAGGTTTCACTGATGCGTTTCATTACAGGCAACTCGAGCTTACTGCCCGCATCAATCGCCAGATTGATATCTTTCAGCGCCCAGGTCAGCTGCATCTGCGGGGTGTAATCGCCGCTTTTGAACATCGCCATTTTGCCTTTGATGTAAGGCGCCGCCAGCGGACCGCCGTCGAGCACGTCCCACAGGTCATCCGGCGTAAAGCCCAGTTCTTCGGCCAGTTGGGTACTTTCGGCGATGCCTTCCATCATGGCAATCAGCCACGCGTTAACCACCAGTTTCATTTTAGACGCGCGACCGGCTTCACCCAGCCATTTAGTGGCTTTCGAAATGGCGGCAAACACCGGTTCAACAGCTGCGCCCGCCTCACGATCACCGCTGGCCAGCACCACAATTTGCGCCTGTTCGGCGGGCGCTTTGGTACCCGAAACCGGCGCATCAAAGAACAGCACGTCCGGACGCTGTTCTTTGATGAGCGCAATCAGCGATTCAGTGGCATCGACGCCCAGCGTTCCCATTTGCGCGATAATCCCGCCCTGCTTCAGCCCGGCCAGAAGCCCGTTATCACCCTGATAAACTTCGAGAGACGTTTTGCCGTCCGATAACATGGTAATCACCACATCGGCACCTTCTGCGGTTTCACGCGGTGTCAGGCCGCGTTGCGCGCCCGCCTTCACCAGATCGTCACCACGCGATGCTGTCCGGTTCCACACGCGGGTGGTGAAACCTTTTTTAATCAGATTGGTGGCAAATGCATGTCCCATCGCCCCCAAACCGAGCACCGCGACTACAGGTTGCTGACTCATGTCTTACTCCTTGTGCAAACGTTAAATGTATTCAAAAGGCTATCATCGCAGACCCTGCGGCGGAACCGGCTTCTGTAACCAGATGCAACAGAAGGGCTTATAATACTTAACCTCTTCCGGCGAAGTGGCGTAACATACGCGCTTTCGTGCCCGGGCTGACCCCTAATGCCCCGGCAACTCTGATTTGACTGAGAATTTTCAGGAGTCGCAGCACTATGAGTAAAGTCGTTTTAATCGGGATCATTTCCGTCATTTTTGCCCTGATGGTGCTGATGTTGGGCTCGGTCTATGTGTATCCGTGGTGGATGCAGCGCACGACTGAAGGCGCATGCAGCACCATCACCAAAGATAACGCCATCGACACTGTGACCCGCGATTACATGCAAAACCGCATTCCCAACTGGGGCAACGATAAAGACAATATGGGCACCTCCGTGCCGGTGTTGAATTTCATCAGCGATGACGTCAAAGAAGACAAAGGCACTTACCACATTCCTTTCAGCGCCAAAGGGCCGAACGGCACGCTGGGTTATGTGGCGCACTTCAACTGCTCAAACCATTACGTGAAATATTCCACCGTCGAGTAATGCCGGTTTACCTCCCCTGCAACGGCGGATTTCTGATTACAGCATTGGCCCGATAAACAAAAACCGGCACGCGATTGTGCCGGTTTTTTATTGCCTGCCCAACGGATGGTGTGGAAGAATTATTTCGCCGGTGGCAACTGACTCCAGTAGGTGCCGCTGAACGGAACCGGCAGAAACTGCGTATACAGTTCTTTCATGGTTTCCTGCGGGTCGACATCTTTAAACAGCTGCGGATACAAAGTTTTGGCAAACACTTCGACGGCGACCATGTGATACGGGCTGAGATAGAAATTATGCCAGACGCTGTACGCCCGCCCTTCGCGCACGGCTTTCAGCGTCGATAGCACCGGCTGCTTATCCATAATCTGCCGGAAACTTTGCTCCGCTTCCTGTTGCGTGACCTGTGGCCCCAGCATCAGGTTGGACACTCTTTTTCCTTCCGGTCCCGCCATGCCCGTGGTGATATACACATCCGGGTTGGCCATAATCACTTTCTCTGCGTTCAGATCTCCGTATACGCTAACAAAAGCACCTTTGGCGATGTTATCCCCGCCGGCAAACGCCAGCAGATCGGCAAGATTGCCGTGAGAAACCGTGGTGCAGCATCCTTCACGGCGACCCAGATGCAATTGCAGCATCACCGTCTGCCGTTTGCCCTGATACGCCGCAATGCGTTCACGAACGCGATCCATATGCTGCTGATAAAAAGCGATAAAGCGCGCCGCTTTCTGCGGATGATTCAGCACGTTGCCCAGCAACTTTACGCTGGGGATCGTGTTATGCAGGTGATCCACGCGCAGATCGACGTAGATCACTGGGATCCCCGCACTGGTCAGCGTGATTTCCACCTGGTCGCGGTCGGTTTGCTTCTTCGCATACACCGGCAAAATCACCAGATCGGGTTTCAGCGCAATCACCTTCTCCGCATTCAGCTGCGTATAGTTGTTTTGCCCGAGCAGCGGGATGGTGGCGATTTCCGGAAAAGCTTTTACGTACATCGCCCAGCTTTGCGCATCGAGCTGCGCCATGTCGCCCGGCCAGCCAATCACGTGCTGCGCGGGGTTTCCGTCCTGCACCAGCGCCAGCGTATACAACATACGGCTTTCGCCCACCACGATCCGCTGCGGATTATCCGGTACGGTGACCGTCCGGTTAGAAATATCGGTCACGGTTCTGGCCTGCGCCAGGCCGGATAACAACAGGCAGGAAACCAGCAGAGACAGTGTGAACTTACGCATAACACCTCAAAAACCGTCATAAAGGCTGAGATGATAATGATTATCGTTATTTGTCGCAATGTGATGATTGCCCACTACTACAGGGTTTGGTAACGCGCACGCGCCAGTTTGCAGCGACGCCTGCCCGTAATTCGACTACACTGGTAGCCACTTTCCTCACAGGACGCAGTAATGATGAAAAGACTGACACAACAAGATATGACGGAAAGCGAACAACGCGAGCTGAAAACGTTGCTCGACAAAGCCCGCAAAGCTCAGGGCCGTGAGTTGACTAATTCGGAAAACAACCGGATTAAAGATGACTACATCGACAAGCTGATGGAAGAGAAAGAGAAAGTGGCCGCGCGTGCGCGTGCTGAAAAACGCCGCAATAAAGCGGTTCCAAGCACCTCAGCGACCTATGACTGGACTGCCCGCACCCATCCGCGCGGCCGTCGTTAAAAACAAACTGACCCTCTTCGTGTATTACGCAGAGGGTCAGCTCAGAACATCGCGTTAACCGCTTTTACTTCAACAACTGAAAACCGTGACTCCCGTCTGTTTCCAGCTGCGCCACCAGACCGTATTCCCAGTCCAGATAATCCTGCATCGCCTGCGCGCTCACCGCCGTGCCTTCATACGGACGCTGATAGCGATCTTGCGCGTTCTCCAGATATACCGACTCGCCGCGCTCGAGTGATTCTCCGGCGTTAATCCAGCCGACCGTGCCCTTTTCCAGCAAATACGTCTCTTTACCGGTCAGCGCCGCGACTTCCGTGACAGCGTAACGCGCCAGCAAACCGCTTGTGCAGGTCACAACCCAGCGCGTTTTCTCCGGCTGTGCGGCAATGACCTGCGGAATATTGCCCCGCGTCGTCCAGACTGCGCCGGGAATTCGGCGATTACGGAAGTTCGCGCTGGTGGTGAGGTCAACCACGCCCGTACTGCCTTCTGCCAGCCAGTGTCGCAGCTGTTCCGGCGTGACGGATTCCACAGCAGGCGCAGGTGCAACCTGTGCTTTCCAGTCGCCCTGTTCTGCGAAATCTTCTTCTTTGAATTCCGCTACGTACACTTCCCAGTTCATCTGCGCCAGCCAGGAAGCCGTCATCCGGGCGCGCACGCCGTCGCTGTCGGCCAGAACGACGCGCGCGCCGCGCACTGTTGCATAATGATCGGTTTCCTGAACCAGCTGACCGCCCGGAACATGCCGCGCGCCGGTGAGATGACCGGCACGGTACTCTTCCGCTGTGCGGACATCAAACAAATACAACGTCCGCTGCGGATCCTGCTGCCATTCATGAATTTGTGACAATGTCACCGAGCGCACGCCCGCACGAATTGCCAGCGCCTGCGCGCCTTTCAGGGCAATGCGGCGGGAATCTTCGCTCAGCGCCGGATAATGGGCGTGTTCCTGATGCGCCAGCGTTTGTCCCGCCAGCGTCCAGCCAATGGTGCCGTTACGCAATGCCGCAACCGGCTGCGTGAATCCGGCATTGATCAGCGATTGCGTACCGATAATGCTGCGGGTACGACCGGCGCAGTTGATGATGATTTGCGTTTTTTTATCAGGCACCACGTCGCGTAAACGCAGCGCCAGTTCTCCGCCCGGCACGCTCACGCCACCGGGAATACTCATCGCCTGAAACTCATCGAACCGGCGCACATCCAGCACAGCCACATTCGTGCCCTTTTCCTGTAACGCCTGAACTTCATTAGCCGTCAGAGACGGAGTTTTATAATGATGTTCAACCCATTCACCAAACGCCTTACTCGGCACATTCACATCAGTAAAAATCTCACCGCCCGCTTCTTTCCAGCCTGCCAGATCCCCCGCCAGTACTGCGATATCCCGGTAACCCAGCGATTTCAGCAACGCCGCCGCGCGCGTGGTTTTACGTTCCCCGCGGCGTTCGTCATAAAACTCGCCGTTATCGTAGAGCGTGATGGCGGTCTGCCGGTTAGGAATGCGATCCGGTACTTCCAGTTCCAGTTTGGACAGCGCCAGATTGGCGGCAAACAGCGGATGCCCGGTGGCAAACGCCCCCTCTTCACGCAGATCAACCAGAGCCACTTCCTGCCCGTCACGCAGGGCCTGATGCAGTTGTGAAAAATGACGCAGAGGTAACGGATGAGATTCAGACATGAGTGTTCTCTTTTGACAGATCCCAGATATTGGGAATGTACGAATTGGAATAACCGGAGATGAAGGCTTTCTCGGTGCCGTCCGGCAGATAAACCGCCCGCGACACCGCACCGATATTGCCGCCGTAGACGTGAATACTGACTGAAACCCGGTCGTCATACAGGTTGCTGACCTGATGAATATCGAGCAAATCCGGCGCGATTTTTTCCACATTGCCTGGCTGTAACGTCACGGCAGCGCCTTCAGGATGCAAACTGCCGTCGCTGTAGCGGACATAGTTCTGGCTGGTTTCCCCGCCGCGCAGCATGCCAATCAGCCCCCAGACGCGGTGATCGTGCACCGGCGTTTTCTGCCCCGGTCCCCAGACAAAACTGACAACGGAAAAACGTGAAAGCGGATCGGCATACAACAGGTATTGCTGATAATGCTCAGCGTGCGGCTGCGCGGTATCCTCCGGCAGCCAGCCGTCAGTGCTGACGAGCTTTTCCAGCAACGCACTGCCCTGCGCCAGTATTTCGGTCTGCCCGTGAGGCTCCTGCACCAGCCGGGTAAAATCCGCCAGAAACTGCCGCAGCGGTGCCACCTGTAAAGCCACCATACCTTCACCTCTTTCATCTATAAGCGATCCTGATTTCTCTCAGGCTAACACCGGTCAAACTCAAGCAAAATGCATTTTATGGATAAGCTAATATGCAATTCACACATAAAAATGTGCGGTGGGATCCAGCGTCACCGGTGGAATTGTTTTATCCTGTGGAGACGCACAACGTTTACTTTCTGATACTGAGTCCCGATGAAAATTGAAGATTTGACCGCTTTTGTGGCGGTTATCCGGTTGCAGTCAACGCGACTTGCAGCTGATGAGCTGGGGCTGACGCAGCCGGCAATTACCCGCCGGGTGCAGAATTTCGAAGAGTCGCTGGGTATTCCGCTGCTTAACCGCCAGACCAAACCCCTGAAACCGACGCTGATGGGCAACCGCGTTTATCAGCAGTGCCGTCATATTCTGCGTGAAGTGGATGCGCTCAGCGATCTGGTCGCCGCCGACAGCCCGCCTTCCGGTCTTTTACGCCTCGCCGTGCCACAAAGCCTGAGCGAAGGCAGTCTGCTGCCCGCGCTGAAGAGTCTCTCCGCGCAGTTCCCGGATATTCAGCCGCGCCTCTCCAGCGGCTGGGGAGAAGAATTGTTGTTACGCATTCAGCGTCAGGAACTGGAAGCTGCCGTGGTGCTGTTTCCGGCCAGCAAGCAATTCCCCGAGGGCGTGGAAAACCAGCCACTCGGCGCGGTTGACCTGGTGGTTGTCGGCCCGAAAACCACCGGCACCCTGCCGCAGCGGCTGGAAGATTGTTATCAGCGCGGCTGGATCCTCAATCCCGAAGGCTGCGGTTTTCGCGCCGCCCTGCAACGCGCACTGACTGAGCAGGGTTTGCCGCTGCTCATCAATCTCGAAGCCTTTGGTACCACGCTCCAGTTATCGCTGATCGCCGAAGGTCGCGGGCTCGGCCTGATGCCTAAACCGCTGGTCGAACGCCATCCGCTGCGCGATGAGCTTGAAATTTACGCCCTGAAAGATTTCGCCCCACGAAGCCAGCTATGGCTGGTGTATCCGAATGTCCCGGCGAGTCAGGTTCCGGCGATTGATGCGTTTGCGGCGGCAGTGGCAGAAGGGCTGGATCTTGGGATTGCCGCCCAAACGGGCCTTAATTCCAAATTCTAAACCTTGGGTTGCCACCCAAACCGGCCTCAGG